>DASYMB010000230.1:0-12184 GCA_036009285.1 Pyrinomonadaceae bacterium
CCTGGGCCGTATCCATCTCCCGAATCTTCTCGGCCATTACCTGGCTGATTCGTTCGCGGGCAGAAACTGCCGAGGCGGTAATCGTGTCAGGCCGCTCCAGACCACGACGCACCAGGCGCAGGTCGGTTCCACAAGCGCGGCAGTACTGGCTGATTTGTCGTTCCTCTGAACCGCAGGTGGGACAATACATGGTGCTGGCTAATACGGACGTTACGGCGGCGAAGTTCCTTCGTTGGTAAAGCAAACTGTTGGTTTGCGTCCGTTTTCATTACCGCTCAGATCCGGATCGGGTACGACCTCGCAAACTAACGTGTCTCGGTGTTGAGCAATCGGCAATAAGAATTCACCACAGAGACACCAAGCAGACAGGGACAACGCAGAGATCAATTCCACTCAGGACCTATGCGAGACTACGCGAAGCAACGCGTCTTTATAATTCACGATTTACCATTCACCATTCACCGCGTGTCAGCCTCCACTGACTGCCGGCAGGATCGTGATTTCGCAGTTGTCGGTAAGAGCGGTGTCGAGCAGTTGCTTGCGCCGCACATTGTCCTCGTTCAGAAAAATATTTACATGCTGTCTCAGGTTTCCCTGTTCGTTCACTACTCGATCGCGCAAGCCGGGATGTTGCCGCCACAAACTACTCAGCGCTTCGCCGACAGTCTTGACGGAAGCATTCACGACGATCTGAGTCTGCCCATTCGTAAAGTCAGTTAAGAAACCGGTGACGCTGAAAGTAATCATAGTTGGAAATAACGAGGGCTGAACGCCTACGGAAGAACGCCTTCCGGAACGAGCCAGAGATGGACGTCGATTGCCAACCTGCCGGCTTGCACCGCCGGATCTGTTTCAGTTAGGGCGCGTGCTTCCTCGATCGATGCGACTTTGAAGACAAAGATTCCGCGAAGCTGACCGTCGTCGCCAAAAGGTCCGGCGACCACGAGCTTTTTCATTTCGGCCAGGCGATTGATGTTTGCCATGTGGCCCTTCTGTATTTCCTGGGTTGCGGGAGTTACTTCCGGCGTCCACTTGGCGCCGCGCGAAAGTAGCGCAAGATAAGCGGTGGTTAGTTTGATTGGCGACGATGGTTTTTTCATCACGTCTTCGGACCACCACGGATGCATCTCGGCACTGAAGAATCCCGCTTTCACGGCCGGGTCGCTCTCGGTCCAGGCGCGCGCCTCTTCCGCCGACTTCGCGCGCAGCACGAAAATACCGGCGATGTCGCTCTCGTCCCCAAGTGGGCCGGCGATGATGGCCTTTCCGGATTCGAGTAACGACATCACGTTCGCGATGTGTGCGGCCTGTAGATCTTTCGACATGCCCGAAGCGTTGTACTTCGGACCGTGTTTGAGTAACGCCATGTGAAACTCAATCAGTTTGTGTTGGGGTGGTTGCTTTTCTTGCGCGTACACATTGGAGCAGACAAGCAGGTCGGCTCCTCCAATCTTGCCAAATGGCACGGCAGCAACAAACAAAAAAATGAGCACAATAACAACTGGAATTCTTTTCATTGAGTTTTCCTGTTATGAACTGAGATTAACTAAGCAAACCAAACGGTCTAGGTTGCGACTGCCACCTTCACGCAAACCACTGGCGGCAGGCTCTCGAGAATCGCGTTCCACGATTCGCGGCTGTCGGTAGATCCAAACAGCTTTCCACTGCGCGTGCCGAAATAGATTCCGGTGGGCTTCAAACCGTCCGTCGACAGCATCGCGCAACTGCTTCAAGGAAACATCGCCGTCCGCAACGGGACTCGCACCGGCCTCAGGCTCCGTCCAAGTTTTCCAAGTCGTCAGACGAACTCAAGTAGGAAGGAACTGTTCATGCCGGCAAGTATCAATACAACACCGGCGTCGGCGTTGACATGATTTGGTGTAGGCATAAGGCACTCCAGGATTAAGTTCGAACATAGTAACGGTGCGTTGCATTATAGATAACCATACTCTTCGTGCAAAGACGAACGTTATGGGGCAGTAGCCCAAGCGTCAGCGCGGGCGTACGCGCGCCCTCCCTCACGGGTCGGGCTACGGCCCCGGCGATTTAGGAACTGCTGACACAAGAATTCATTCGCTATTAGTACTATATTAAAGCATTCGAAAAACTATGGAGCACTGAAGGGTTAACGGTGGTTAACGCAAACTGTTAGTTTGCCGACGCGAAAGCTAAACCTCCGGACTTCCCTTGTTGGTGTCTGTCATTAATTGTCGCGCTAGCGGCTGGCGAGTTGTCAGTCTTGTCCTTCGCCCTCATGGCTATTGAAGTTACATCCATACCCGCCACGCGGCGAAAGTTTTCTCTACGCCGGCTCACGCGCAGCTTTCATTTCGTTCTCGAGAACCAGTTAAGCAATCGACAACTTGTATTCCGCTCGGTCAGCTTCTTAATCGCCATCGCCTCCATCGTCGGCGGCGACGCGCTCCTTGGTTCCTACAAATATTATTCGCGAATAATTGATGCCCGGCTCGCCAGCGGTTACTTGACCAGCCGGCCCGGTCTCTACGCAGCGCCGCGTTCGCTCCAGGCCGGCCAGAAACTCTCGCGTGGGTTTCTGATCACGGATCTGCGCCGCGCGGGCTACGTGAGGTCAGCAGGAAGCAACGTATGGAGCGGTAGTTTTCGGGAAACGGATTCAGCGGTTGAGATTCGACCAACTGCGAATCAGATCAGGTCTGCTCTCGTAACCGTAAGCTTTGATAGCGATAGCAAAATCTCACAATTGACTGGAGACGGTATTGCGCTCGACACGTTCACGCTTGAGCCGGAAGTCCTCTCGAACGATGTTCTCTCCAAGGCCGGAATGCGCGAGACGGTTCGCTTCTCTGAAATTCCACCCGTCCTGGTTCACGCCATACTCGCCACCGAAGACCGCCGCTTCTTTCAACATTCTGGTCTGGACTTAATGGGAATCGGACGCGCGCTACTGCACAACGCCGGCGACGATCGTTTAGGACAGGGCGGTTCAACGATTACGCAGCAGCTTGTCAAGAACACTTATCTTTCCCCGGAGCGTACGCTTCGACGCAAGTATGCGGAGGCAATGCTGGCCTTCGCGCTCGAGCATCGTCTTTCCAAGGAAGATATTTTTGCACTTTACTGCAATGAAGTTTATCTGGGCCAACGTGGGGCGGTGGCTGTGCGGGGCGTGGAAGAGGCAGCGCGAATTTATTTTGGCAAGGAACTGAAGGACCTCTCCACCGCGGAAGCGGCGACCATCGCCGGAATGATTCAGGGACCTATGCGTTTCTCACCTACGCAACACGCCGAAGCAACGCAGGCGCGCCGGAACGTGGTGCTGGAGGCAATGGCGCGAGACGGTTGGATTAACCCGGAACAAGCGGCTGCAATTGCAAAAGAACCGGTAGTCGTGTCTGCCGCGTTGAACCCCGGCAATTCACTCGCGCCTTATTTTGTCGACTACGTGAACCGAACTTCCGGTACCGAGTTTGATGCGTCACCCACCAGCCAGAGAATTTACACCACCATCGATCTCGATCTGCAGCAACTTGCAGAGGCCGCGATCAAACGACAACTCGATCGCCTCGATAAAACTTACAAGGACCGCGCGAGGAGACCTCAAGCCGCGCTGGTCGCTCTCGATCCGAAAACCGGCAACGTGCTGGCGATGGTCGGTGGCCGCGACTATGCCGAGTCGCAGCTCAATCGTGCGACCGATGCGCGACGCCAGCCCGGTTCAACCTTCAAACCGTTCGTCTATGCCGTTGCACTCGAAGACGGATTGTCTCCCGTGCAGACTTTTGCCGATTCGCCGCGCGACTTCGTCTACGACCGCAACAAAACTTATCGGCCCGCAAATTTTGGTGGTGGCTACTCGATGCGCGATGTGACCATGCGCACCGGTCTGGTCAAATCGCTGAACGTGGTTACAGTCGACATTGCCTTGCAAACCGGGTTGGCGCGCATAGCAAACCTCGCCGAAAAGTTTGGCTTGCCAAGGCCGGAACGTTTTCCGTCGCTCGCATTGGGTACGAAAGAAGTGACACCACTCGAGCTTGCAGGCGCGTATGCAGCATTTGTGAACGGCGGACATCGCGTGTCGCCGAAAGCTATTTCCAGTGTGGGCGAACCGCCCGCAACGCACCTTGGCAGCAACGACAGCGTGGATTCACAAGTCGTCAGCTCCACTACCGCATACATGATCACAAACATGCTCGAGGCCGCGGTGGACCATGGCACGGCTCGCGCGGCGCGTAATGCGTTGCGGGGTACTTCAATTGCCGGCAAGACCGGCACTTCGCGCGACGGGTGGTTTGTGGGCTACACGCCCAACCTGGTTTGTGTTGTGTGGATTGGTTTCGACGACAACCAGCAACTCGGACTGACGGGCGCCGAAGCTGCCCTGCCCGCGTGGACGGATTTCATGAAGGCGGCGGTAGAGGTAAAACCCGAACTGGGTGGCAGAAACTTTGAATGCCCGGAAGGGATCAAGTTTGTGGAGATTGACTCAGACAATGGTTCGCTCTCGACACTCTCCTGCCCTCATCGTGAATTGATAGCAGTTACTGAACGACTTGCGCCCAATGTTGAGTGCCTCTTGCACGGCAACCTGCCTGACTCGATTGACGTCGGCGCCGAGCAGGTAGCGGAAGCGGAAGGCGCTAATGAAATTGTTCTCGCTCAACACTCCAGCTCACCTAAACGAACAACTCAAGAAAATCGTTACCTTGCTCTGACTCGCATCGATGTCGACCCACGCGGCAGACGAACACTTGTAAATGCGTTGAAATAGTAGAAGTTGCTCGGCAAGCCCCGTTGAAATTCATAAACTAGCTCGATAGTGAGGCTCCTTCGATGTGATATATTAGCTGAGGATTGGTGCGAGGCTATGTCGACAAAAAACTCAACTAAACGCGGCAACGGAGGGAACTCCGGGAAGACGCATACAAAACGAAATGCTGGAAAGATGACAGTGGGCCGTACTTCAGCGAAGCGGACTTCCGTTAGCGCAGATAAAGACAAACGTTATGTCCGGCGCGATTCTACTGGTCGGTTTGTCGAAGTTGCGAACGAGCACATGCTTCGTGCCTGGGAGTCAATTCATAAAGGTAGTGTTAGAGAGAGAAAAGCCAGCTGAGTTGCATGCCAAAAGTTACTTACGACTCAAACATCTTCATCAGGCACAAGCCGGCGCATCTTCCCGCCGGTTTTTATTTGTCTATAGTTGTTCTACAAGAACTCCTTGCAGGCGCAAAGGATTCAGGCCAGACCAAAGAATTAGAAGCAGCCTATCGATATTATAAGAAAGCCAATCGAGTGCTCGTGCCGGACATTGAAGACTGGCGGCAAGTGGGTTTAATACTAAACGCCTTGCAAAGAGGAAGAAAATCAAAGAAGAGTGGGCTCATACCAAAAATATCAATCGCAGAAAAATATCGGATTAGTAATGATGTCCTTATAGCTCGAACCGCACGACGGGCTGGAGTTGCGATTGTCACGGACAACGTAAAAGACTTTGAAAGGATTAAGAATTTTTGCAACGTACGCGTGATCAAAGGTAGCGATTTCTTCCGTCGCTGACTCTTCAATTCAAGAACTCTGTATCATCCTTCCAGCACAACCTGCGCGATCGCGTGCTCGCTGGTGTGCGACAGCGAAAGGTGCGCGGTGGTCGCGCCCGACGAATTAAATAAATCCTTCACTGCACGATGAAGTATTAAGTAGGGAGCGCCGGAATCGCGCGAGGCGATCTCCACGTCCTGCCAGCTAATCCCACCGCGCCATCCAGTCTGCAGCGCTTTGAGCAGCGCTTCTTTTGCCGCAAAGCGCGCGGCATAATGTTGCGCGGCGACGGCGCCACGGCCGTCGCAATACGCGCGCTCAGCGATGGTGAACACGCGCTCGCGAAAGCGCGGCGTGCGCAGCAACACTTCGCGAATCCGCGCGACTTCGATAATGTCTATACCAATGGAAACGATCATAAGCGACGAAGAAATAGCGCGATCCGGTTTTTACTGGCGCCGGCTCGAAGGCCTGCAGGCACTCATCTGCGCGCCACTTGAAGAGGCTGGCTTCGCCAATGGCTTTTCAACTCGAATAGGCGGCACGAGCCCAATGCCCGAGAGCGCCCTCAACCTTGCTGGCTTCAACGAAGACACGGCGGAAAACATTCTGGAGAATCGTCGTCGCTTTCTCAAGCTTTTTCGTCGCGACGCTGGTGAGTGGGCCCTCGCCGGCTGCTGGCAGGTCCACGGCTCCGACGCGCGTCTCATAAACAGTTTTGCGGAAGCGAAGCCCGCTGAAGACGCGCGCGGCGACACCGTCTACTGCGACGCGATTGTGAGCAACGCCCCTCGCGTTCTGGCTGGTGTGAAGACTGCCGACTGCGTCCCGATTCTCATCGGCGATCCCACCACCGGCGCTTTCGCCGCCGTGCACGCAGGTTGGCGCGGCACTCTCGCAGCTATTGCAACTAAAACTCTGGAACGCATGCGCGCGCAGTACAACTCAAAACCTCACGATGTACGCGTGGCTATCGGGCCGGCCGCAGGCTCTTGTTGTTATGAAGTTGGAACTGACGTCATTGACGCGTTCAGAAATAATTTTCCCGATCAGGAACTCTTCACTGAAACGAGAACCCATCATGCTTGTATCGATCTATTAAAGGCGAACCGCGAGCAGTTGGTGGCAGCAGGAGTTGATCCGGAAACAATAAATGTGGCGCCGCTCTGCACTATGTGCCGCACTGATCTCTTTTTCTCTTATCGACGCGAGAAGAATGTGCAGGGAAAAGTTGGACGGCTGATGTCGGTGATCGGAAGAGCGGACGGATGACCGACGACCGGAGACGGTGGGTAGATCCTACGGTTTTCGGTCTTCGGTTTTCGGTCTTCGGTTTTCGGTCCTCGGTCGCCGGTCCGCGGTCGCCGGTCCGCGGTCTTCAGTCCTCGGTCCCCGGTCACTTCGTCTATTCCACGTTCAGCCACAATTTAACTTCGCGCGTCTGCGGTGGGAAGCAGAGATCATCGCTGCAGCTCTGGAACCTCAAACGCGCTTTCAGCTCGACGGAGTTTCCCTGAAAATTTCCGGGAACAGTAACGCTGAAGCGTATTGTCGTGCGGCTCTCGAAAACCGAGACTTTATTTTTTGAGAACTTAAGCGAGCGCAGCAGCGGTCGCGGATAAAGTATCGGTCCAACGCGAATCCCTTTTGGCGCCTCGATCTGAAGCTGGGTGGCAATCAGAAATTTTTCCAATGGGCGATTGGAGTTAGCGTGATAGCCGGAGGGAATGTCCATTACGACTGTACCCTGCACAGTGCGTCCGCGTGCGATTTTATTCGATGCGAGCGAGCCGCTAACCGGAATATTCGGCGCCGATTGCGGCAGCGGCGTGGCGAAGAAAGTCGCCGGTAGAACTAGCAGCGCGGTTGTTAGAGCAAGTTTGGTTATGAGTCGCATATTGTTTTCGGTCTTGTCAGAACCGCCTGCGTGAGCGGACGGCCCAGGTGCTCAAAATCGGGGTCTATAACAGCAGGCCGCCCGCTAACGCAGGGGGTTCTGACAAGACTCTTGTTTGCGTTACGGCGGCGAGTTGCCCACACGCTGCAAAGATATCTCGGCCACGCGGCCGGCGGATAAAAGCATGCACGCCTTTCGATTCGAGAATCGACTTAAACATTTCGACTCGAGTCGCCGGCGAAGGCTGATACGGCAACGGGGCGGCCGCGTTATGCGGAATCAAATTCACCTTCGCGTGCAGATCGTGTCGATTGAGCAGGTTTGCTAATTGTCGCGCCTGTTGGTCCGAGTCGTTAACGCCGTCGAGCATCACGTATTCAAACGTAAACCGTTCGCCGGCCTTGAGCGTCTGCTCAAATTCCTTGCAAGCCGCAAGCAATTCTTCCAGCGGCCATTTCTTGTTGATGGGCATCAACTCGTTACGCATTTCATTCGTCGGCGCTGCCAGTGATATTGCGAGGTTGGGGCGATCGGGAATCGCGGCCAGCTCGAGGATGCGCGGAACTACGCCGGCGGTCGACACAGTCACGCGCCGAGGAACGATGAACAGACCCTGAGGCTCGCCCATGATGCGCAGCGCCTTCATCAGGGAATCGAAATTTAGAAAAGGTTCACCAGCGCCCATGCCGACGAGGTTCGTGCCGCGAGGGGGATTAACGCCAACTCCATAAGCGTCGTTGAGCGCGATGATTACCTGCTCGATGATTTCTCCGGGAGTCAACGAACGCAGCAGGCCCAACTGCGCAGTCAAACAAAAGGTGCACTGCAAAGGACAACCTGATTGCGATGAAAAACAGATCGTGTCGCGGTGTTCTTCAGGAATAAAAACCGTCTCAACCGGAAAGTTGTCGTGAGTTTTCATCAGGAAGCGCCGCGTTCCATCCTGGGAGAGATAACGCGAGTCGACTGTGAGTGTCGAGGCAGTAGCAGTCTTATGCAAACGTTCGCGCAGGGCTTTTGGTACGTCGGTCATCTGCTCAAAACTTTGCAGGCGGCGATTCTGCAGCGCTGCGAAAATTTGCCGTCCACGATAAGCCGGCTCGCCGAGTGTGCTGACAAACTCAACCAGCTCTGCCGCGGAATATCCTGAAAGATTCACACGTTCGTTCATCGCACTCATTTTAACACCCGCGAAATGAGGTCAGTACCACCGCGCGGTAGCGGGTGGGTTCTCGACCGAGCGGCTATGACGCCGGGAGGATCTGGTTTGCCCATCGATCTTTTTCGCGATCAGACCCACCCGCTACCGCGTGGTGGTACTGACGTCATTGCCTTCGCACCCTCAACTTTTAGCAAACACCCCCAACGGAACATTACCGATGGGTGAATAGGAAAAGGCAGCGCCTGGTATTGGGCGCCGCCTTCCACATACGACCGCTGTCCACCGTCTACTGTTTACCGTCTACTGTTTACCGTCTACTGTCTACTGTCTACCGTCTGCTCTTACTGCTGCACCGTGAATTTGGCTGACGGCGCCAGTGCCTGGCCCGAGACGCGATCGCGGATGCGAATAGCCAACTCATACTCACCCGGAGCCAACTGCCGCGTATCGATGAGTCGCGCCAGCGTCAGTCGTTGACCTGAGTCGCTCATGCCGCGCCAGTCTTCCGCTTGTTTGCCGACTTCCTTGCCATCCTTCAGCAGCGTGTAATCAACATCGACTGACGGACGCAGCGTAGTTTGATCGATTCCGGCGTTGTAAACCTGCAGGTAAACACCGACCGGTGCGCCGCGACGATAGACTCCGGAAACGTTGGGAATCACTTTTGTGTTCCCAATGACGAATTGCCCGACTGCCGGTTGATCGTTAAGGCTTTCCAACTTCGCCGCCAGCACGAGCGTGGAAGTCGAAAGCTTCTGCGGATCGTACCTGGGAACCGGAAGCGCGATGTGCCGCACGCCGGTGGCTCCCGAAGCCACGTCGCGCACAATCACATCGACCTTGTAAGTGCCGGGCGCAAGCGCCACCGCTTTCTGATAGGCCGACTTGCGATCTTTCGCTTCGCTCAGTTCCTGGGTAGTCGCAGTGGTGATCACCGGATCTTCAAACACGCCCGCGCGACGCCCGGCCACTGACGTGATTCTTCCGAAGATATTAATCCGGGCCTGCTGCAATCCGCCGCTGTCCTGAAAAACTAAATCCTTGTTCTCAACCTGAATCGTGATGGCTGTAATCACGCGCTCGTCAGACTGGCGGAAGAAGTCGACGCGAACATCGAAGTTCAACGGATTCTCTTCGATGACTCCGGTGTTAACCGCCGAGGCTAGATCGTTAAATTTTATTTGCGGAGGACGACTGAGATCGGCCAGCAACTGTAGTCGCGAGAACGGGCTGTCTTGTTCACGCTGATAAGCGTTGTTCCCAACTCCGCCGATGCCGCTAATTCGATCGCCTTTACTGGACAGACCCAGTTGTTCGGAGAGCGTCAACCCGGCTCCGGGAACATTCAGCAGAGCATCTTTCTCATTCGGATTGCGCGCGATGCGATATTCGCCGCTGCCGGTAGGATCGACAAACTCAATCTCGACTCCGGAACCTACTCCCGCGAGGTAACGGTAGAACCAAATTTCAAACGGATAGGTCGAGGTGTTACCACCGCCCTCATACGATGGGCGTTCGTAGTTGCCACCCA
Source organism: Pyrinomonadaceae bacterium (assembly GCA_036009285.1). GTDB lineage: Bacteria > Acidobacteriota > Blastocatellia > Pyrinomonadales > Pyrinomonadaceae > PSRF01. Next base: position 10,114 of record DASYMB010000230.1, read on the forward strand.
TCGGGTGGGTCTCGCGCTCATCGGGCTTGCCATACATGATCCAGATTCGTCCGCGGTCGGATTTCCAACCAGGCATCCCGGAAGCGAAGTGCTCATTTGCGTAGGCAATGCGTTCGTAGTATTCCTCTTTGAATTCGTTCTCGTCCGTGTCGGGGTCGGGATCGCGCCGGCGCCAGAATTCTTCAATGAACCGTTCGCGTTCGTCATCGGTTGCCAGTTTCTTAAAAGCCTTGCGCTCTTCGTCAGTGATGACGTAAGAGACGTCCTTCTCCAACCAATCTTTGTAGGCCTTCTTGAGTTCGGGCTTCACATTGCGAGGCTTATCCATCGGATCCTGGTTTTTCGCCTTGTCCTGCGCGAAGCCAAACATGCTGGCCCCCGCCAGAACAACGGAGAATAACGTCAGGCGGAAAACGGCTTTCTGGTAAGACATAACTAAACTCCTGATAACGCTGCTGCGCTTATATGAAACTGAAACGAGACACGGCAATGAATCTGACGCGATGCGGAAACTAACGGATTCTAGGTCTCCCCAGGAACACAGTCAAGATGCGAGAGATACAGCATTAAGTTGCCTTTTTACGCGGCTATCACGTTTTAAAATCTTAGATTTTAGGTTTGAGATCTTCACTTAAACAGCGGTTCTGGGACGGCTGAATATCCAGGCGACCAGTATCGAAACGAGATAAAGAACGATCATCGGCGCGGCAAATAAAAGCATGTTGGGAATATCGTTCGTGGGAGAAAGTACGGCTGCGGCTATCAGGATCACGATCAGCGCCGTCTTCCAAATCTTCACCAGGAACCGCGCCGTCACCAGCCCGATGCGTGCCAGCACGTAGGTAATCGCCGGCATCTGAAAAACTATTCCCATACCCAACATCACGATGATGATGAAGTCGAAGTAGTCGTCCGCTTTTAACAGGAGCCTGAAATCCTGGCCCAACCCGAGCAGGTATTTTGCTGCCGGTGGAAAAATTATTTTGTAGGCAAAGGCCGCCCCGAGCACGAACGAGATCGAGGAGAGCGCTATGAAGGGGGTAACGTAAGCGCGTTCGTGCGGATACAAACCCGGCGAAACGAAGCCCCAGATTTGAAACAACAGGAAGGGCACCGAAAGGCAAAGCGCCGCGTAGAGCGAAACCTTTACGTAGAGCGAAAACGGATCGATCAAACTGCTCACTATCAGCTTGTCACTGATACCGGCATAGTCTTCAGGCAACGCTTTGAAGTCGACCGGAAGACGCACGCCCTTCGGAATGATCGTGTTGCCGGCGTATAAAGACTCGTCAGTAAACAACCCTAACTGTCCCTGGCTATCTTTGGCAACGCGTGCCATCACCGAAGCGCCTGCCGGTATCACGCTGGTCCCAAACTTGGTTTCCTCTGGAAAAATGTAACGTCCCAGATCGTTTTCCTTGACCGCAGTCAACGGCAGGACCTTTTCGTTGCCAGTCAGGCCGCTGATCGGTATCTGTCGTCTTTGTGCTTCGGCCAATGCGTGATTGATGGGAACGGCGAGGAAAGCATAGATGCGGTCGGAGACAAACCAGCAGAGCGTGGCTGTCAGGAAGACAAAGCCCAGCGAGCGAATCAGACGGCGGCGGAGTTCGTCCAGATGTTCGAGGAAGGACATCTGGCCGCCGAGTTCTTCTTCCTTGCTCTTCCCGCTGCCGAGTGCTCGTAGAAACGTTGACATTAATTTTTGTTTTTCGTCGCTCTCACAACCAGTCGCTCTTGGGCGAGTGTTTGGTCCCGTCAGTCAGGTTCTCAAAATCACTCTGGTCGGAAGCTGTGCCGGTTTCGTCGGGAGAAGGAATCGTGGCTGAACCAGTTGCGTGGCGAGCGATGACACGGTCAGCCGCGATGACTGCAATTGTCGGCGCTTGCAACGACTGGACCCCTTCACTCGTCGCCTCGCCCGCCGTTCCACCGCCCAAAATCGAATGCGGCTCCGACGATTCAACGCCGTTAGCGTTAGCTGCAGCAGCGCCGGAATCCTCGAGGCTCACTTCTCTATCCCAGGTACGCTTGAAATCCTCAGAGGCGCGCCTGAAGTCCGCGAGGTTTT
>DASYMB010000231.1:0-9789 GCA_036009285.1 Pyrinomonadaceae bacterium
GAGTTTCGATCCGGCCGTTATCAAGCGTTAACGTGTGCGCGGCGGCCAGCTTGTTGATGCCTTGATAGATCGTCAGCGGAGCGGGCACGTAATCGAACGAAAGATACTGGCGCAACGCCTGCAGGTTCAGGGAACACTTCACTGCCGGGTGCGCCAGCAGAACTTTGGGTTCGGAAGCAAAGAGCAAAGTGTTATCAAACACGCCCCAGTAAAGCGGCTTCTCGCCAAAACGATCGCGCGCGATCAGAAGCCGGTGCTGCTTCGAGTCCCACAATGCAAACGCAAACATCCCATTTAGATGTTGGACCATGTCGTCCGCATACTCTTCGTAGAGATGCGGCAGCACTTCGGTGTCGGATTGACTTCTGAACAAGTGTCCGCGCTTTTCGAGACGCGCGCGCAACTCGCGATAGTTGTAGATTTCGCCGTTGAGGATAACGGCTACGCTTCTGTCTTCGTTGTAAATGGGCTGTTCCCCGGTAAGGAGATCGATGATTGCAAGGCGACGCATTCCCAAAGCGGCGCCGGTGCTAACCAGCAATCCTTCCCCATCCGGCCCACGATGGACCATCCGCTCGCACATCGAATGCAGCAGTTCCTTCGCGCCGTCAGGTGGCGGCGTACGTGCGTCAAGGTTTGCCCAGCCGGTAATTCCACACATAGTTGAAACGATGAACGCTGAACGCTGAAGATGAATTATACGAGCCGCATTCTTAGTTCATCATTCAGCGTTCATCCTTCATCATTGCTTTTCGAATCCGATTTTTTCGCGTACCGCATAAATCGATTTCGCCTGCGACTCGTGATAGGTGCGCACCATCATTTCTGCCAGCAAGCCCATCAGGAAAAGTTGCACTCCCAGGACCAGCGTCACCAGCGAGACTACCGGTAACGGCGTTTGAATGAAGTCGGCGTGATGGGGCCAATCGGCAAATTTCATCAAGAAAGCCAAAATGGCCGAGAGTAGTGAGACACCAAAAGTGAGCAGCCCGGCCCAGCCAAAAAGATAAAGCGGCTTCGTCTGATACGAAGCCATAAACTTGATTGTGATTAGATCGAAAACTACTTTGACGGTCCGTGACAACCCATATTTCGATTGACCCATCGTGCGGGCGTGATGCTCGACCGGAATTTCCGTTACGCTCGCGCCGGCCCAGGCAGCGTAGATGGGAATGAAGCGGTGCATCTCGCCATAGAGTTTGACGTCCTCGAGCGACTCGCGCCGATAAGCTTTTAACGAACAACCGTAATCGTGAAGCGGCACGCCTCCAATCCACGAGATGAGGCGATTAGCGAGCATCGAAGGAATCTTGCGCGTGACCATTTTGTCCTGACGATGCTTACGCCAGCCCGAAACCACGTCGAAGCCTTCATCGAGTTTCTCGAGCAGCCTGACAATGTCTGCTGGATCGTTTTGCAAATCAGCGTCCATAGGAATGAGCACCTCACCCTGCGCCGCGTCGATCCCCGCGGCCATGGCAGCGGTTTGGCCATAGTTGCGTTTGAAAGCAACCACGCGAACGCGACTATCGCGCCGCGCCAGTTCGCGCAAAATTTTCAAACTGCCATCGGTGGAGCCGTCGTCAACGTAGATAATTTCCGAAGTTCGTCCGAGCGCTTTCAAAGCCAGGTCTAACTTGGCGTGCAGCGGCAGGAGATTTAGTTCCTCGTTGTAGACGGGAAGAAAAATGGAAATCTCTGGAGGCCGCGCGGGAACGGCTGAAGGCGCTGACTGAGGCGTTAGGGTTTCGTCGAGATCGTGGTAAATCGTCATGGTCGGCCCCCGTTTACGAAGCCATTTCCTCCAGCCAGCGATTGACGAGTTTACTAGTCGCCACTCGCTTCTTTTTGGCAATCGCTCTCACTTTGTCGCATAGGTTCTTGCTTCTTGCGTTTTGCTTCAGCCAAACTACTCGGGTGATTTTCATCGGCACATTTCGTCATTCAACTCGCCGCGCGACGCAAATCGCGGAGACGCCAAACGGAAAATTCACGCGACGTAGTATAGAGCTTTCCGAGCCGAGAATGCGACCGAGTAGTCCGTTCAGCGCGCCGATAGTCAGATTGTTTTCTGAAGCTGGACGAAAGCCGGTGGCACGCATCAAGAGCCTACCTAACAATATGGGCGCGAAGAAACTGATATTTGCATAAGTAGCGCGCTCAACCTCGAAGCCCGCTTTCCCAAGCACACGCTTCAGCTCTTTTAACGTGTAACGGCGCCGGTGATTACTGATGTCGTCCTGCACGCCCCAGAGAAACATAAACGCCGGAACAAACACGAGCGCGCGCCCCCCCGGACTAAGTACCCGCCGCATCTCTTTCAAACCCGCGAGATCGTCATCGAGGTGTTCTACGACGTCGAGGCCCGTCACGAGATCAAATGAACTATCCGCGTAGGGCAATGCCTCCGCCGCGCCTTGTTTCACATTAACCAATCCACGCGCGCGACAAAATGATAAGGCATCGCTCGAGACGTCCACGCCCGCTGCTTCACCAAATTGCGCCAGCAGCTCGAGGTTCGCTCCGGTGCCGCAACCTACGTCGAGTATGTTGATGGTTGTATCCGTGTCTTCCTGGTCTGACTTTATATCGCGCACGACACCTTCGAGAAAGCTCTTGATGATTTGCCTTCGTCCAACGAACCACCAATGGCTTTGCTCAACTCGGCGCATGATCGCGTAAGTATGTTGCTGCATCTCGCGCGGCAGCGGCTTATCGATGATGTTTGTCGTGGTGGACATGAGTGTTTAGTCGGCCGATAGACTTTGGTTTGGCGCCCCTCCCCATGATCGCTCATTTCAGCGGGCAACGACAAACGAATAAAAGCTCAGATTCTTTGTAAAGCAAATTGTTACTTTGCTGTGGAATGGCGCGAAATCTGCTCATCAGGCCGCCATGCAGCGTAGGCCAACGCTTCCGGCAGATGCTCTTCTTCGAGGTAAGGATAGAGTTTGAGAATCTGTCGGGCGAATGGCCGGAAGCAATCAGTCCGACAATCGTGCCAACGGTGATCCGAAGGCCGCGAATGTAATATGGATTAGTTTCATGGCGAGGATCATAGCCCCTGAACTTCAGAGTTCGCGCTCGATCGAGTTCTGAGAGTTGAAAGATCTATAAATGCGTCGCCCCGAAACTAGAGGAATGAGAAGCCTCAATAGGTCTTCAATTCTGAAATGGCTTTCGCAACATCAGCCACCTGCGGCAGGATCACATCTTCGAGTTGGGGCGCATAAGCGACGAAGGTGTCCCGCGCGGCCACGCGACGCACCGGCGCGTCGAGGTATTCGAAAAGCTCAGCGGAAATGCGCGCGGCGATCTCCGCGCCATAACCAAATGACAGCGAGTCTTCGTGAGCGACGATCACCTTGTTGGTCTTCTTTACTGTCGCCGTGATCGCATTCCAGTCGTAAGGCTGCAGACTGCGCAGATCGATAATTTCAACGCTGATGCCTTGTTGTTCGGCTTGCTTCGCAGCGACGAGCGAACGCTGCACGAGCGCGCCGTAAGTGATGATCGAAAGATCGGCTCCTTCGCGCACGGTCTTGGCTTTGCCGAACGGGATCATGAAATCGTCGGGTGGATATTGCGACTTGTTATAGGCCTGACGATAGAGGTGCTTGTGTTCGAGAAACAGCACCGGGTCGTCGCAGCGAATCGCAGTGCGCAACAAACCATTCGCGTCGAGCGCGTTTGAGGGATAGACAACTCTGAGGCCGGGAATCTGCGTGAACGTGGAAACGCCGGACTGCGAGTGATAGGGACCGCCGCCTCTCAGGTAACCACCCACCGGCACGCGCAGCACCGCCGGCGCTTTCCAGTCGCCGCCGGAGCGCCAACGCATTACCGCCAACTCGTTACGAATCTGGTGCATGGCCGGCCAGATGTAATCGAAGAACTGAATCTCGACTACTGGTTTTAGCCCGCGCGTCGCCATGCCAATCGCTCGACCGACAATGTTTGCCTCGGCGAGCGGAGAATTAAAGACGCGCGCGCTGCCAAACTTTCGTTGCAGATTAGCAGTGACCTTAAAGACGCCGCCTTTGCCTTTTACCTGTTCGAGAAACTCCTCACGCGAGCAGTCCGCCACGTCTTCGCCAAAAACGATCACGCGCGCATCGCGGGCCATCTCCGTGTGCAGGCAACGATTAATCAGGTCGACCATGGTGCCGGCGTTGCCCGAAAGCTCGGCGCCCTCCTCGGTGTCAAACGCTTTTGAGGTTGGATCGATATCGGGTGAATAGATGTGAAGCTTCACCGTTTCCGGATCCGGCTGTGGGCTCGCGAGCGCCTGGTCGGTCGCTTCGTTGACGAGGGCATCGATCTCGTCTTTTATTTTCTGAAGTCCCTCCTGATCGATAACGTTCTCCCCGATCAGCACCGCGCCGAAGCGCTTCACCGGATCGCGCTCGGCATCTGCCTTTCGCTCTTCATCGGGACGGTATAGTTTCTCGTCATCCGAGAGCGAATGTGAATAAGGACGGATAACTTTGGCGTGAACAAACGCTGGGCCTTTGCCTTCGCGGCAGTAGCGAACGGCGCGATCCATCACGGCCAGGGATTCGAGAGCATCCGTGCCGTCGCAGCGTTGCAGGTAGAGATTGGGAAAATTTTTGATCAGTCGCGAAACATCGCCGCCGGCGGTTTGCACTTCGACGGGGACGCTGATGGCGTAACCATTATCCTCCAGCAGAAAAAGCACCGGCAGCTTCAAGTTGCAAGCGGTGTTGAGCGCCTCCCAAAATTCGCCTTCGCTGCTCGTCCCGTCACCGAGCGAAACGTAGACCACTTCATCTTTCTGAAAGTTTGACGCGCGCTTCCGGAGTTCCTTGATCAACTTAAACCGGTACCCCGCTTCGGCGCAGCCCACGGCCTGCAGCAGTTGAGTGCCGGTAGGCGACGACTGCGAAACGATGTTGAGTTTCTTATGACCCCAATGCGACGGCATCTGCCGGCCGTGTGAGTTTGGATCGTTCTCCGCGCCCACTGCGGAAAGCAACTGCTCGAGCGGCGTCATGCCTAGCTGGAGACAGAGTGCGCGATCGCGATAGTAGGGATAAAACCAATCGTAGCCGGGCCTCAAAACCATGCCGGCGGCGACAAGCACAGCTTCATGTCCGGCGCCGCTAATCTGAAAGAATATCTTGTTCTGGTTTTTGAGCTGGATCTCTTTATCGTCGAGCCGCCGCGAGAGATACATGGTGCGATATATCCGGAGCATCTCTTCGCGAGAGAGTCGCGGACGATCTCGCTGGTCTCGCTGATCTCGCTCATCTCTTCGTTGGCGTTGCTCAGGAGCGCGCGCGGGCTTGGCCGCAGCCTGAGCAGTCTGCGCCGCCACTTGAGAGTGCGGCTGAAGTTTGCTCACCGGCGCGGGTTGTTCCGCTGGTGCCTTGTCTTTCGACGCAGGAGCAGGCGAAGCTGCAGCAACCTCCGCCTCAGTTTTTGGTACGAGTTTTAAAACTTTTAGATTGCTCATATTGTTTGCAGCGTCAGCCCGCGCGGCGGCCAAATGTTTATAGCACCGCAACAGAACCAAGACGCCAGCTCCAGCGGAGCTAAATATTTCTGCCGCCCAAAAATCGGCTGGACATTCTAATTAGAGTTCCAACGATAAACATTTGGCGCCTACGGCACGGGGAACTCACTCTCGACTATAATTCTATATTCTTCCGCCATCGAAGGGTGACCGTGCTTCGTGGCCGCATCGATTCCGCGTCGATAAGTTTCCCTGGCCTGGTCGCTTTGACCAGCCTGCTCATAAGCGCGCGCCAGCATTCCGAAAGCATTGCCTTCGTCGTCAGAGATTGCCAGATAGCGCTCCAGGGTTTCGATCATCTCCTGGGTTTGCCCGCTCTTCTCATACTCCTTGGCCAGGCCAAACAGAATGCTCGAGTTGATCGGATCGCTCACGAGCATTTGCTTGAAGACGTCGATGCGTGATGTAGTCATCTTTCACCAATCAGGGCAAGGCATAGTTTAGAACGGCTTGATGTATTGGTGGTCGTTTGGATCGTCTACTATCAAGCTTTCCGCCAATGCTGCTTTATTGAGCGACTGGTCGGCTGATACAAGTGCTGCGAGCGACAAGCCCAGCGCCTTGCCGCGACGATGAACTTCCAGCACGCCCGCTAACTGTACTGCGTCATAACCGCGCAAATCATATCGTTCAGCCAGCGACATCGCTTCCGATATCAACCCTGCGCTAATTTCCAGAACAGTGAAGAAACCAGCAAAGTCTTCTCGAAAGTTTGATATTGCGACTTGCGAATCCTGGGGCGAAATAGTCCCAACTCGCTCGCGCCGCTTTATTGCCGATAACACCTCGACCCCTGAGATGCGCGCCAGGAAAATCTCGTGGCCGGCTGCGGGGTCGATAAGGTTCGATACCCAAACTGTTCCCGCCTCATTCACGTAGCGCTTTACAAGAGCACTACTGTCGAAAAAATAAGAAGCCACTCAGCGCCGGTCCTCAATGAGGGTTTCAGAAACAGGCTTTCCTTTAACCTCGATGGGTTTGTAAGCGCGAAAGCGTGCCAGTTCTTCTTCCGTGATTGGCGGCTTCACTTCGCTGATGACACCCGCTTCCAATAGATGTTGCTCAAACTCATCTGCCGTCATACAAGGTTTCCCCTCCCGGGAGTTGAGCGCCGCCCGCACCTGCTGCTGTTCTTCATCTGATAAGGCGCTGATTTGATCCAAAACTCGTTCAACGTTAGTGCTCATGGCAACTCCTTCAGTTATCAATTCACTTTCCGATCAGCAGCTTCGCAATCGTCTGCAACTGCATGTTTGAAGTTCCTTCGTAAATCGCGCCAATCTTCGAGTCGCGCCAGAATTTTTCCACCGGATAATCTTTCACGTAACCGTAGCCGCCGTAGAGTTCGATAGCGAGGGAACTAATCCGCTCGGCAGCGCGTGAAGAATAGAGCTTGGCCATCGCCGCCTCTTTCACGAAATTCAAGCCCGCATCTTTCATGCGCGCGGCGTTGTAGACCAGCAAGCGCGCTGCTTCCAACTGCGTGGCCATCTCGGCGAGCTGAAACTGCACGCCCTGAAACTGGTTGATCGATTTGCCAAACTGCTGTCGCTCGCCCGTATAAGCAATAGCAGCATCTAACGCGCCGCGCGCGATACCGATCATCTGGGCGCCGATGCCGATGCGTCCTTCGTTCAAAGTTTCAATCGAAACTTTATAACCTTTGCCCGCTTCGCCCAGCACATTTTCTTTCGGGACTTTACAGTCAGCCAGGATCAACTCCGTCGTCGAGGAGGCGCGAATGCCGAGTTTGTTTTCCTTTTTGCCTACTGAAAATCCCGCAAAACTTTTTTCAACTATGAATGCAGTGATGCCGCGATAGCCGGCCTCAGGATCTGCATTCGCGAATAGCACAAAAATCTCAGCTTCGTTGCCGTTGGTTATCCAAAGCTTCTGGCCATTGAGCAGATAGTGGTCGCCTTTATCAACCGCGCGAGTTTGCATCGCGAAGGCGTCCGAACCCGAACCGGCTTCACTCAGCGCGTAGGCCCCAACCTTTTCGCTTGCCAGTTGCGGCAGGTATTTGGTTTTCTGTTCCTGATTTCCCCAGCGCATGAAGGCGTTGTTGACGAGGGTATTCTGCACGTCAACAAAAACGCCGACGGAAGCATCGACCCGCGAGAGTTCCTCAACCGCGAGAATTGCCGTGAAGAACGACGCGCCCGCGCCGCCAAACTCTTCCGGTGTTTCAACACTCATCAGCCCCAGATCGAAACACTGTTTGATCAGCGCCGGATCGAGTTTGCTCTTTTCGTCCATCTCCTCGACGCGCGGCCGCAGTTCGCCTTCGGCAAACTCACGCACGCTCGCGCGAAACATTTGCTCGTCTTCGGAAAGGGTCGTTAGCGGACCATGGCCCGGCTCTTCAATAGCTGTCTGGGATTGACTCATTGCATCTCCTGCGCGCTGCCGGCTCGGACCCGCCTTGATTCGTCGTGAACTGTTTAGCTTGAACCCCTGCATCATAATCAACGCAAAACTAAAAAGGCAAAAGGGACGGAAAGAAGTTTCGAGTTTCGGGTTTCGAGTTTTGCCCTTCAGGGAGGGTCGTCGAATCCCGGAACCCGAGACTCGAGACTGTGATTCGCCCCGCATCAGGTGCACGACGTGGCGATTGCCGGAATTCTTTCAACGTGTGGTAGGTTAGTTTATCCACATCGAGCGCACGCAGAGGACTTAACCGCGTTGGAAAAAGAACCCCAGCCACGACCCACAACTACAGAGCCCCAAGCCGACCCAGGCAAAGTCAAAAGCACCAGAGCCAGAAACAAAAAGCTAGCGCCGCTTGGAATTCTCTTTGCACTCCTCGGCCTGCTGCTGTTTACGTACTTCGTGAGAAAAGCGGGTGTCTCCCAAATTATCGAGGGCATCAAGCGACTGGGCTTCGGTTTTCTGTTGATTCTTGGAATTTCCGCAATCCGCCAAGTCGCGCGCTCCCTCGCCTGGATGCGTTGCTTTGAGTCGCCGTACAGTCTGCGCTTCCGCGATGCTTTTGCGGCGAGGGTGATGGGAGACGCGCTGGGTAATATTGTTCCGCTCGCGAGCGTGGCCGTGTCGGAGCCGTCGAAAGCCGCGTTTGTTACTAACCGGGTGCCGCTGCTGGCGAGCCTTTCCGCGCTGGCGCTGGAAAATATTTTCTACAGTTTATCGGTAGCGATTTTTATTTTCTCGGGAACGGTTGCCCTGGTCCTGGCCTTTCCGCTCAAGCCCGCTCTCCGCTACGCGAGCTTCGGAACGCTTGCCTTCACAGTCCTGATTGTGCCGCTGGGCTATCTCGTTATTCGCCGGCAGTGGAAGTTTCTTAGTGGCGCGCTCTCGTCTCTGCAGCGGCGAAATATTGGGCGCGCCTGGATGGAAAAAACGATACCCCGCGCGGGCGCACTCGAAGATCGCATCTATGGGTTCTACGATAGAAACAGGAACCGCTTGCTGAGCATCGTAGCGCTGGAGTTTTGTTTTCATCTTGCCGGAGTATTGGAAATTTATACAACGCTCTGGTTCATCAGCGACACAGTGGCGCCTACGCTGCTTACCGCCTTCATATTGGAATCGGTAAATCGGGTCATCAATATCGTCTTCAAATTTATTCCTTTTCGCCTCGGCGTTGATGAAGCGGGAACGGGCATGCTCGCGAAAGTGCTCGGCTTTACTCCGGCAATAGGAGCTGCCTTAGCGATCGTGCGCAAAGCACGCGACATGTTCTGGACGGCTGTTGGTGTGGCGCTGATGGTCCGCCGCGGGTTGTCGCTGAAAAACCTGGACAGGGTTAAAGCCGGCGAGGCGGCGCTGGTAGAAACTGCGCCGTAGGATTGAAAACCGGATTTTACTCCAGAGATATCGTCTCTTGATCTTCAAGACCGTATCTCTGGAGCGAAAACAAATTCAACGGTTGTACTGACAAGCACCCGTACCTACTCATACGCGAGCGCGCTGACCGCATCGAGGTTTGAAGCCCGCCACGCCGGATACAGTGCGCCGAAAGCGCCGCCGAGCATTCCGATCGCCCCTGCCGTGATGGCCCAGTTCCAGCCAAACTCGAAATAGAGTCCGTAGAATCGGTGTATCGCAAAGCCGATCGCGAAAGACAGCGCAAAGCCGGCCAGCAAACCAATCGCGCTAATCAGCAGTGCCTCTGATTCAATGATGAAGACGATGTAGCGTCGCGACGCGCCCAGTGCTTTCAGGATTCCAATCTCCCGGGTGCGCTCGGTGATAGTGGTATACATCGCCAGCATAACCACGAGCGCGCTTAC
>DASYMB010000232.1:0-7162 GCA_036009285.1 Pyrinomonadaceae bacterium
GTAAAGCAAACTGTTAGTTTGCGGTGCCTCGTAAATTGAATTGCAAAGTGTACGCCTCAACCTGGGTTCACGACGCAAAACTAACAGTTTGCTTTACAGTGTCCTCGTTACTTTCGACAACGACCGCGGCTTATCCGCGTCCAAACCTTTCGCGTCGGCCAGCAAAGCTGCGAACAGTTGGCCGGGGATTATATAAGGAATCGGCGCCACAAACTCATCTATCTCTTTCGGCATTACGATCGCGCGGGTGCAATTTCCCGCGGACTCGAGATCGCTGGTCATTACCAGAGTGTCGGCATGCAATTCGCGCAGTCGCGCAAGCAAACTTTTTACTCCCGGTAGCATTACGCCCGGCGGGGCAAAAAGAATCACGGGAAAATGACGTTCGACCATCGCCAACGGTCCGTGAAGAAAGTCTGCCGAAGAAAAACGCTCGGCCACTACGTAGCAAGTTTCCATTAGCTTCAGCGCCAGCTCATAGGCGTTTGCGTAGGCAAGACCGCGCCCCACGACGACGCAGTTTTCCATAAAGACGTAGCGCTGGACCAGCTCGAGTATCGCCGCGTGTTGTTCGAGCGCACGCGCCGCAAAACTCGGAATCACTTCATAGGACCACGCCGGCGTATTTTCGGCGAGCTCCGCCGCGAGCATATAAAAGAGCATCATCTGGCCGGTGAAAGTCTTGGTTGCGGCCACCGAGCGCTCACGCCCGCCGTGCATCAATAACGTCTCATCGACAAAGTTAACCATCGATGACGAAGGTTCATTCGTGATCCCAACTGTCAAAGCGCCACACGCCCGCGCGTTTTCGAGCACCTGGTTTATGTCTTCGCCTTCGCCCGATTGCGACACGCCTACTACGAGCGCATGACGCAGGTTAAGTTTCGCGCCGTAAAGAGTGTGAACTGATGGTGCCGAAAGCGAGACTGGAATGCCGGTCGTAATCTCCAACAGGTAGCGGCCAAAGAGTGCGGCGTTATCGGAACTGCCCCGGGCCACCAGCACGATTAGATCAATATCGCGCGACTGAAGAAAGTTTCCCAGCCGCGCGATCTTTGCGCGTTCGGCGTGGATGGTACGCTCAAGCGCCTCGGGCTGCTCAGCGATTTCACGAAGCATCAACGACAAGAGACGATCCTCAGTTCATGTCAGAACCACCTGCGTTAGCGGGTGGGCCTTTGTCGCATCAAGTCGGCAAGATAAAACCACGCCCACCCGCTAACGCAGGTGGTTCTGACTAGCATTGTATTCCCGGGCGATTTCGGTTAAATACTCGTTCCGTTCTTGCCAAACCAGCTCCGGCATTTCTTTTTCTTCAATGCTTAACACTTTAACACGAAGCGCGCTTGTGCGTCCGTTACTCCTTTTCTTCGCCATCGTGGTTACAGGTTCGCCTGCGGTGGCTCAGGAGCAGCAGACAGTTTCTTCAATCCAGGTAATACCTCTCCCCCGGCAAATCGCGGTCAAGCAGGATGTCTTTCGCTTAGGCAACAACACGCGGATTGCTTTTGCCGATCCAAGTTCGGAAGACGATCGCTTCGCGGCCGAAGATTTTTTAAGTGACTTACAAGAGACTGCGAAGCTCGCGATCAAGAAAACCAGCGCCGGCGGGCGCCGCACAATTCTGATCGGCAATATTGATCTCCCGGGCGTGCAGTCCGCGTTAAAGCGATTCGGAATTAGTGCGCCGGCAAACCTCAACGCAGAAGGTTACGTGCTCGCGGTTAACGCAAACGAAGTGCTGGTGGCGGGCAAGACTGCGGCGGGCACGTTCTACGGTCTGCAGACTTTAAAACAGCTCGTGCGCGGCGAAGGCACGACTGCGTACATTCCCGCCGTGGAGATTGTAGATTGGCCGGCAATGCGTTGGCGCGGCGTGTCAGACGACATCAGCCGCGGTCCTGTTCCCACCGTTGCTTACATAAAACGCCAGCTCAGGACTTTCGCGGCTTTCAAACTCAACCTGCACTCCTTTTATATGGAGCAGACGTTTGCCAGCATCTCCCATCCTTTGATCGGTCCCGCTGGCGGTTCGCTTACGCCCGAAGAAATACGCGAGCTGGTTGCATACGCGCGCCGGTATCACATCGAGCTGGTTCCGGAGCAGCAGACCTTCGGCCATCTTCACAAGGCGTTGAAACTCGAGAAGTACAACGAGCTCGCGGAAACGCCTTATGGCGATGTGCTGTCGCCGCAACAAGAGGGCAGCTACAAACTAATCGCGGACTGGTATCGCGAGTTGAATGAATTGTTCCCCGGCAAATTTTTTCACATCGGCGCCGACGAAACGTTTGAGTTGGGTGAAGGCCAAAGCAGGGAAGCTGCGAAAGCGCGTGGCGTCGGCGCGATCTACTTCGAACATTTGAATCGCGTGCGCGAGGTGTTGAAGCCATACGATCGCCGCCTGATGTTCTGGGGCGACATCGCGCTGAATCATCCGGATCTGATCGGCAGCATTCCCAAAGACATGGTGGTGATGAATTGGGACTACGCGGCCAAAGAAGATTATTTGGCGCGAATCCGGCCTTTTAAGGATGCCGGACTGGAACAGTTTGTTTGTCCGGGAGTGCATAACTGGAACCAGATATTTCCGAATCTCGACGCGGCTTCCAAAAACATCGCTAACTTTGTTCGGGACGGCCAGGCGTCCGGCGCGCTCGGCATGATGAACACGAGTTGGGACGACGACGGCGAGTCGTTGTTTGAGATGACCTGGTATGGAATTGTGCTCGGCGCCGCTGCGTCGTGGCAAGAGAAGGCGGTTGATAGAAATTCCTTTGACGAGGATTTCGACTGGGCGTTTTTCAGAAACGAAGGCGACGAGTTTACTGAAGCAGTGCGAACGCTGGGCAGCGTGAATGCGTTGCTGGGCACGGGTACGAGCGACGAATTGTTTTGGCGCGAACCGTTTAATTCCGCCTTCCAGTTACAAGCAAGAACTCTGAAGAGCCAGATCAAAGAGATGCGTTTGGCGGTGGAGAACGCTGATGAATCTTTGCTGCGCAACGAAACGCGCGCGCGTCGCAACCGTTCGATGATTCCGGCGATGCGTTTCGCCGCGCAAAGATTCGATCACCTGGGAAGAAGAATGCAGGTAGTTGAGAAATTCAGTCAGGACTACTGGGACGCCTATCTGAATCTCAGCGACCGCCGCAAGGTTGGGCGCTTGCGCAACTATTGGGGCAACATCTACAACTCGCTGCGCGAGATGGCTGAAGAGCTCACGATTTTGAAAGAGAGCTACCGCCGGCAATGGCTCGCCGAGAACCGGGCGTATTGGCTCGACAGCGTGCTCGCTCGCTACGATCAGGCGACGCTTAGCTGGCTCAGTAAGAGTAAGTCACTTGCGGAAGCGGTCCGACTTTACAACACCAATTCGATCCTGCCCGATCCGGAAGAGTTTGGGTTAGGCCCAAGACCAGTGACTGCGGCGACGCCGAAATAATGTCCAGAGTCCAATGTCCAATGTCCAAACGTCAAAAGATACGCTCGGCTAGTGTCCTGTCTCCAAAGTTCGCGCAACATGAATCCGTCAGTTGCTCCGATCGGCAGTCCCGGAGGGACGAAATGTTTATAGAATCAGAGTACCCCAAACGTCTGCGCTCCAGCGGAGCGAGATATTTGGTTCGCGGGACGGCACATTGCGCTCCCATGGAGCGAAGAAGTACCTGCGGTCGCCTGGACTATAAACATTCGGCCGCTCTGCGGCCCGGGCGTTCGGCACGACTTGTTGCGCGAACTTTAGAGACACCACACTAGATCATCACATTGCGCTGCTGAGGAGGCGACGCTAATGAAGATAGAAAGATTCGAGGATATTTCATGAAGTACCTGAGTAACTCATAACTTCGCGGCAGCAAATACCGCTAATCATGCAGACATTGGACATTGGACTTTGGACAATAAACAAATAAGCCGCGATTCCAAGAAACCTGACCGCCTTGCCTCGTTAGACGTCTTCCGCGGCATCACCATCGCGGGAATGGTCCTGGTAAATAATCCGGGAACGTGGAGCCACATCTACTGGCCGCTGGAACATGCTGAGTGGCATGGCTGGACGCCGACGGATCTTATCTTCCCGTTTTTCCTGTTCATTGTCGGCGTGGCGATTCCGCTCGCTTTTGGCCGTCGCATTGAAAGCGACGGCAGCAAGCGCGATCTTTATGGGAAAGTCGTGAAGCGCGCGCTAATTATCTTCGCGCTGGGAATGTTTCTCGCCGGCTTCCCTTACTTTCATCTTTCGACCATCCGCATTCCCGGCGTGCTGCAGCGCATCGCGGTTTGTTATCTATTCGCTTCGATCATTTTTCTGAACACTAAAGTAAGAACGCAGATCATCGTGACGATCGCATTGCTCCTGATTTACTGGCTGTTGCTGACGCGCCTGCAGGCGCCGGGATTTTCGACGGGTGATCTGAGTAAAGAAGGAAGCGTAGCCTCGTTTGTCGATCGCGTGATCTTTGGACCTCATATTTGGAAACAAGGCAAGGTGTACGACCCTGAAGGTTTACTCAGCACGATACCCGCGATCGCTACGACGCTGTTGGGAGTTTTGACTGGACAGTGGCTGCGCACCGGCAGGTCGCAATATGAAAAGGTGACGGGCTTGTTTATTGCCGGCGCCGGTTGCCTCGTGATTGGCTGGTGCTGGAATCCATTTTTTCCAATCAACAAGTCTCTGTGGACAAGTTCGTATGTGTTCTTTACCGGCGGACTGGCGCTCGAGTTTCTCGCGCTCTGTTACTGGCTTATCGACATCAAGCAATATCAACGTTGGGCCAAGCCGTTCGTCGTGTTTGGCGTTAACGCGATCGTGCTCTTTGTCGGCACCGGCATGATGGCGATCTTGATGGGCCGGATCAAACTCCCGTGGGGAGGGGGGCAAATTTCGCTGCAAGGCTGGATCTTCCAGAAGCTTTTTCTTTCCTGGGCTTCGCCGATAAATGCTTCGCTCGCTTACGCAATTGTTTTTATTCTGCTCTGGCTGGGCCTGATGTGGATTCTCTATTCGCGCAGGATCTTCATCAAAGTCTAAATTGCGATCAGGCAGAAGCCCGACTGTCAGGGAGGGCTATTCCAGTACTTCGGAGCCCTTCCTAACGGGCGGGCTTCTGCTTGGAGAAGAGAACAAGCTTGTACTGTGAACTTCCTCAGTGATCCTCGACACCGAATCATTTGCGATAGCCCGGCCCGCGAAGCACGCGCCCGGCCTGCGCAATTGTCCTTTCACCGTTATCGACTTCGATCCGGCCATTGACGATCACATACTTGATTCCCTCGGGATGTTGATTCGGAAGTTCAAACGTGGCGCGGTCGATGACTTGCCGCGGATCGAAAATGGTGATGTCCGCAAACATTCCTCCGCGCAAGAAGCCGCGTTCGACGAGACCAACGCGCTTCGCCGGCATTCCCGTCATCTTGTGAACGGCTGCTTCAAGCGTTAACAAGTGTTCGTCTCTAACATAGCGACCGAGAATTCTCGGATAACTTCCCCAGCCGCGTGGATGTGATTTCGAACCTGCCAACGGGCCATCGTTAGCACGCGCGCCGCTGTCAGTGCAGAAGCTCACGAAAGGCGCACGCATCGCCGCGCGCAGGTCGGCTTCGCTCATCATGAAATAGATGGCGCCGGTTTGACCGTGGTCGGCGAGTATCAAATCAAACAACGCCTCGAGCGGATCCTTTCGTTGCTCTTGGGCAATTTGCGAAAGGCGCTTGCCCTGCATCGCTTCGAGATCGCGATTGACAACCGATCCAATCAGAACTCCGGAGGCGCCGCCGCTGCCGAGATAGATGTTTTCCCAGTCCTTCGAGTCAGTCACAATTTCTGTTTTTAGTTGCTGGCGAATGCGCGCCTCCTGCAAGCGCGAAAGCATTTTTTCAGTTCCACCTTCGAGCGCCCAGGGCGGCAGGCAAGCGCTGAGCGAGGTGCTGCCCGCGATGTAGGGATAGATGTCGGCGGCGATGTCGAGTCCAGCCGCGCGGGCGCGACGGATCTTCCGGAGCACTTCAGGCATGCGGCCCCAGTTCTTTTTGTAGGCTGTCTTCAAATGCCAGATTTCTACCGGAATTTGCGCGCGGCGGGCGATCTCGAAAACTTCAGCGAGGGATTCGTCGAGCGCATTCGCTTCGCTACGTTGATGGGTGGCGTAGATTCCGCCGTACTGCCGCGCGACTTTCGCTAGTTCCACAATCTCATCAGTTTTGGCAAAGCGCGCGGGAACGTATTGCAGTGAAGTCGACACGCCGAGCGCGCCATCCTTCATCGCCTCAGCAACCAATTGCTTCATTCGCTGCAGCTCGGGCTGGGTGGGCGGACGATTGTCGAAACCGACGACGTATTCGCGCACCTGCGTGGCGCCGACAAAGGTGGCGAGGTTGACGCCCGTGCCCTGCTTCTCGAGTCGCTTAAAATATTCTCCGAGCGTGCGCCAATCGATCGTGAGTTTGTAACGAGTATTGAAATCTTCCTGCTCCTTGATGAGTCTTTCGTTGACGGGCGCGATTGACTCGCCCTCGCCGGTCACTTCGGTGGTAACGCCCATCATCACCTTGCTCATCCCGCGCGGATCGATCAAGAGATAAGTCTCGGACTGGCCAAGCATGTCGATGAAACCGGGCGCCACTACCATCCCGCCCGCATCAATCTCGCGAACACCGCTGGCATTTTTCAGTTTGCCAATGCGAACAATGCGTTCGGCATTGATGGCGAGGTCGGCGACGTAACCCGGGCGGCCGGAACCGTCGATGATGAGGCCATTCCTGATTAGCAGATCGTATTTTGGCGCTGAAGCGGTTATCGGTTTTGGAACGAGAGAGAGAAGAAGCATGCTCATAGTGATTAGGGAAAGTGAAACTCTGATCAGCATTATTTTACCGTGTGGTTGGATTGTTCGAGCGGCGAATCGTAATCGTTAGTCCGCAGCTTGTCTAGATTACTCCGGTCAGAACCACCTGCGTGAGCGGGTGGCCTGACCTGTGGCGAATAATGTGTAGGCCACCCGCTCACGCAGGTGGTTCTGACCTGTGGTTTACCGTTCCTTCAATCCTGCGTAGAATTCAACGCCGTGACCACTGAACCTACAACACTCAAACAAATCGCGGAAGTAACTGGCGGAAGGCTAACTGGTAACGAGAATGTCGTGGTGAAGGACGTTAACCA
>DASYMB010000233.1:0-8018 GCA_036009285.1 Pyrinomonadaceae bacterium
CTTAAGTTGTGCCGAGATGAGCGTGACAACATGTTTTTAGAAACAGCCATCACTGCGGACGCGGGGTATTTGATCTCCCGTGACGATGATCTGAAAGGAGATAGTGATCTCACGAAACAGATGCGCTCGCGTGGAGTCGAGGTAATTACCGTGTCGCATTTCCTGAGTGAGTTAGCAAACGAAGAAGAAGCCGAAGAGAAATAGCCCGTTCGTTAGCTAGACTTCTTTGAAGCATAAGATATCCCGCCCGTTTCTAGACCCTCCAAAAGCAGACCCCCGTTTGCGCTCAACCGATTTCTGCGACACAAACGTTTCTCAGCGATCAAGGGAGCGACGACAGCGAACGACCTCGGTGGTAGTTTCATGAGTTCTGAAGCGCAAGGTCGAGTCGTGATATTCTGAAAGCTTCAACCCCCGCAGAATTAAGAGCAGTCGGCAGACGGCCGTAGCAGTTGAAGCTGGTCGTGGAGTAAGGCGAGTGCGCATTTTTTCCCAGCCCGATGATTGAAGCGTGGCGAAGCAATCGATATGAGTGAGCTCCTGGCATCATTATCAACCAACCTCGGCAAAGCCTGGGGCACTGACGACGAGCAGCCTGTCAGAGCCGAGATTTTTAGCGTCGAGCGTCTGGAGCAGTACGCGCAGACGCTTGCCGCTGAGCACAAGACGGTCACGAAAAAGGGACGCGCTCAACTCCTCCCGCGTCTCGAGGACAACGGCCGCAAACTCGTCGCTGCTTACCGAACGCTCGTCGAAGCCATTCGCAAAGGTCGCGCGATTTCGCCGGCGGCCGAGTGGCTGGTCGACAACTTTCACATCGTTGAGGAACAGCTCCGCGAGATTCGCGAGGATTTGCCGAAGAGTTATTACCATGAACTACCCAAGCTCGCTGAAGGTGAACTCAAAGACTACCCGAGAATTTACGCGGTCGCCCTGGCCCTCATTGCGCATACCGACTGCCGCCTCGATACCACGACGCTGCGCCGGTTCATTGCTGCCTACCAAACTGTAGCTCCACTTTCCATAGGGGAGTTATGGGCCGTTGCGATCACTCTGCGGCTGGCCTTGGTTGAGAATCTTCGCCGGCTTGCAGTGCAGATCGTTCGCGCGCGCGAAGAACGCGAGCAGGCTGACAGGCTTGCCGACAAGTTGTTGGAACTCGCATCGCGTCAGCCCGCAGCGCTCGTGCCTTTGGTTGCGGAACGTTTTGGTAAACGCGAGAAAATTCCGCAGGCTTTTTTAGTACAACTCACTCAACGCCTGCGCGAACAGGATCCGGCGGTGATGCCGGTGACTGAGTGGCTGGAAAAACAACTAGCCCCGCAGGGCACCAGCATCGAACAGATCATTCATGCCGAGCATCAGCGCCAGGCGGCGACCCAGGTCACCGTCGGCAACATCATCACCAGCATGCGTCTGCTCTCGACGCTCGACTGGCGCGACTTCTTCGAGAGCGTCAGCCTGATTGAACCGTTGCTGGGAGCCGATCCGGCCGGCGCTTACTCGAAGATGGAATTTGCGACGCGGGATCGTTATCGCCACGTCATTGAGCGCATCAGCAAACGAACGCGCGCGGATGAACTTGAGATCGCACGCGTGGCGGTAGAGCTTGCGAAAGATGCAGGCAAAGTTGAAGACAAAGAGACAGACGGCGAAACAAGCGGCGATTATCTGAACGCGCCTCGAGAACGGCATGTTGGTTATTACCTCGTCGATGTCGGTCTCGGCCGGTTGGAAGCAAGCTTCGCGTACCGGCCCAGGCTCGGGGAAAGGCTGCGACGTTTCGTCTTGCGTCACGCAACCGGCGTTTATCTCGGCACACTCGCTTTCCTCACGCTTCTGTTCGTGGCCCTCCTGGTCCTGGCTGTTTATGTTGCCGGAATGCCCGTTGCACCTTCCGCGGGTGGCTTCTTCTTTTTTGCCGCGCGCTCGGAGACAAGCTCGCTATTGCTCGTGCTCACCGCGCTCCTGGCCCTGATACCCGCCAGCGATCTGGCGTTGAGCGTGTTGAATTGGGACGTCACTCATTTGTTTCCACCGCGCTTGCTGCCGCGAATGGAAACCGCGGCGGGTATTCCTGAAGCAGCCTGCACGATGGTGGTGGTGCCGACCATCTTCTCCAGTGATTCACAAGTAGATGAGCTGCTGGAAAAACTCGAAGTACATTTTCTTGCCAACCAGGATCCGCATATTTATTTTGCGCTGCTCGGGGATTTCTCTGACGCTGCCGCGGAAGAAACGGCAGAAGACGCTTTGCTGTTGGAATATGCAGCGGCTGGCGTTGATGAACTTAACCGTCGCCATGGCACACAAGCTTCGCTTCGTTTTCATCTGTTTCATCGTCGTCGACAGTGGAACCCGGGAGCAGGCAAATGGATGGGCTGGGAACGAAAACGAGGAAAGCTCGAGGAGTTTAATCGTCTGCTGCGCGGCGCCGGCGACACCAGCTTCACTGTGAAGACATCCGATGAGGCTTTGCTGGCGCGAATCCGTTACGTGATTACGCTGGACTCCGACACGCAACTGCCACGCGACGTCGCCGGCAAACTGGTAGGCGCCGCAATCCACCCGCTCAACCGGCCGAAACTTGATCCCCTCACTAATCTGGTAACAAGCGGCTACGGGATCGTGCAACCTCGCGTGAGCATTTCGCTCGTTAGCGCCTCGCGTTCGAGGTTTGCCCAAATTTTTTCCGGTAACACCGGAATCGATCCTTACACGACCGCAGTTTCCGACGTCTACCAGGATCTTTTCGGCGAAGGAAATTTTACCGGCAAGGGTCTTTACGACGTTGATGCCTTTCAGGCAGCACTGACCAACCGCGTTCCCGAAGATTCACTGCTCAGTCACGATCTTTTTGAATCATTGTTTGCGCGCGCGGCCCTGGCAACCGACATCGAATTGCTCGACGACTACCCGGCGTCCTACGACGCCTATGCGAAGCGGCAGCATCGTTGGACGCGCGGCGACTGGCAAATTCTGCGCTGGCTTTTTCCCACCGTTCCCGATGCCAATCGTAACCCGACGCCAAACCCACTGCCGCTGATTTCGCGTTGGAAAATTCTCGATAACCTGCGACGCAGTTTGGTAGCTCCGTCGATGTTCCTCTGGCTACTGGCAGCCTGGACCGTGTTGCCCGGCTCGCCGCTGCTCTGGAGTTTGTTTGTCGTCATAACGATTGCGTTCCCGGTCTATCTTCACGTCACGACGAGTCTCCTGATCCATCCGCGCGGCATTCCCTGGACCAGCCATTTCTGGAGTGTCTGGGGAGACGTTAGGACCAACACCGCGCAGGTAGCTTTGTCTATCGTGCTGCTGCCACATCAGGCCTACCTGATGATTGACGCGATTGCGCGCACCGTCTACAGGAAACTGATCTCGCGAAAGAAGTTGCTTGAATGGGTAACAGCAGCCGCCGCGGAGAAAGAGTCGCGGCGCGATCTCGCGGCCTTTTTTTGGTTCATGCTTCCGGCTGAACTGCTTACGCTACTCAGCGCATTGCTGACTCTCATCTTCAGGCCCGAAGCCTGGATAGTAATGTCCATGTTCGCGATCACGTGGGCTGCTTCACCTTTCGTCGCTTACTCGGTCAGCCTGCTGCATCCGCGGGAACGCAAGCTCCTCGGTGCCGACGATGTTGAGCTGGCGCGTTTAGTGTCGCGCCGCACCTGGCGCTTCTTCGAAGCCTTCGTGGGCGCTGAAGACAACTGGCTGCCTCCTGATAATTTTCAGGAAGACCCGACTCCGGTCGTTGCCCATCGCACCTCGCCGACAAACATCGGATTACTGTTTCTCGCCACCGTCTCAGCGCATGACCTCGGGTACATCGCCTCGCTGGAATTTCTCGAGCGTCAGGAACTTACTTGCGCGACGCTCGCTAAGTTAGGAAAGTTTCGCGGACATTTTTTCAACTGGTACGACACTAAGACCCTGCAACCGCTGCAGCCTCCGTATATCTCGACCGTGGACAGCGGCAATCTCGCCGGCCACTCCATCGCGCTTAAACAGGCATGCATGGAATTGCCGGATGCCAAGCTATTTGACGAGCGCATCATTAAAGGACTCACGGACACTATCAACGCCGTTACAGTGGAACTGGAAAGGCTCGGCAGCTTCCGGCAGCGCACCGAAGTAGTAACTGTCAGCCAGTTGCGCAATGAAATTGAAGCTTGCCGGCGGCTGGCCCTGGTGGTAGTGGACACGGATAGTTTGCCGTCATGGTTCCTGCTCTTTGAATCGTTGCAAGGAAGAATTCTTGAGATTGAAGACATCATCAACGCGCTCGCGCATGAACATGGAGAAGTCAACTTCAAGGAACTGCGCTGGTGGCTGGGCGCGCTTCAGCATCAGGTTAGTTCCTGCAATCGCGATGCGAACACGCTCGCGCCCTGGGGTCGTTTGCTATCACAACTTCAGGCGCTCGTCAGCGAAGCAAACATCGTAAGCGAAGTAAACGTCGCCACCGCAGGCGAACTGCCGGGAGCGCGCGTCCAGAATGGCTGGGCCGTGCTCTTCACTCTGCTTCACGCTATTCCCACGTTGGCGGAAGTGCCGCAAGTTTGCGATAGCGCGCTGCTGGAGCTGGCCGCGGTGAGCAACGAGTTTCGCCAGCAAGTTCGCGAGCAAGGAAATGAAATTTTCGCGAACCTCACTCAGGCCCTTGAGCGTGGCGCAGGCGCGGCGGGAGATCTTCTGTCGCGGCTCAGCCGGCTCGCACACAACGCCGAACAGATTATGGAAGAGATGGATTTCAAGTTTCTACTCGATCCCGAGCGAAAGGTGTTTACGATTGGTTACAACGTTCCCGCGCAGCGTAACGACGACTCCTACTACGATCTGCTGGCTTCAGAAGCGCGCGTGGCCAGTTTTGTGGCAATCGCGAAAGGTGACGTACCGCAGGAGCATTGGTTCCGCCTGGGTCGTCAACTAACTTCAGTCGACGGTGGGCGCGCGTTGATTTCCTGGACCGGCACCATGTTTGAATATTTGATGCCGCTGCTGGTGATGCGCGATTACCCCGGCACGCTGCTCGATGAAACCTACCGCACAGTTGTGAAGCGGCAAATCGAATACGGTCAGGAGCGCGGCGTGCCTTGGGGAATCTCCGAATCGGCTTACAACGTTCGCGACCTGCAATTGAATTATCAGTATGGTCCATTCGGCGTTCCCGGATTAGGGTTGAAGCGCGGACTAATCGAAGACGTGGTGGTAGCGCCTTACGCCACCATGCTGGCGGCCGCGATTAATCCGCGCGCCGCGATGGAAAACCTGCGCCGTCTGGAAAAGGAAGGCGCCCTCGGCGCTTATGGTTACTACGAGGCTATTGATTACACGGCGGAACGCTTGCCTCAGGGTCAAACACACGTTTTGATTCGCGCCTTCATGACTCACCACCAGGGCATGAGTTTAGTCGCGCTCACCAACGTCCTGCACGACGATCGCATGGAGAACCGTTTTCATGCCGACCCGATGGTCCAGGCCACCGAGTTGCTGCTGCAGGAGCGCATTCCTATCGGCGTGCCCGCCGCGCATCCACGCGCCGAGGAAGTTTTGACTGGTCGCGTTGCGCAGGCTCCGCAGGGGATGATCACGCGCGTGTATCACCGGGTGGACACGGAAGCGCCGCGAACACAGTTGCTCTCGAATGGAACCTACAACGTCATGGTCACGGTGGCTGGTGGCGGTTATTCCAACTGCGGCCAAAACGCCGTCACGCGCTGGCGCGAGGACGTCACGCGAGACAACTGGGGCACCTTCATCTATCTCCGTGACGTGAGGAGCGGCTCGGTTTGGTCGGCAGCTTATCAACCGGTTCACAAGCGGCCGCAGTCGTATGAAGTGGCCTTCTCCGAAGACAAGGCAGACTTCTCGCGCACCGATGCCGGTATCATGACTCACCTCGAAATCGTCGTGTCAGCCGAGGACAACGCGGAGGTGCGCCGGGTTTCGTTAACCAACAACTCAGCGCGCACGCGCGAGATTGAATTGACGAGTTACGCGGAAGTGGTCCTGAACACGCCACAAGCCGACGCGGCCCATCCGGCGTTTAGTAACCTTTTCATTGAAACGGAATTCTTCGCCGCGGAAAACGCCATCCTGGCCCATCGACGACAGCGCGCGAGCGATGATGAACCCATCTGGGGCATTCACGTGGTCGTGGTCGAGGGTGATTTTGTAGGCGCGGTGCAATATGAAACTGACCGCGGACGGTTTCTTGGTCGCGGCCACACGCCGGCCGATCCGGTTGCGGTTATGGAAGACCGGCCGCTCTCGAACACTACCGGCGCGGTGCTCGATCCGGTTTTTAGTTTGCGCCGGCGCGTGAGAATTCCGCCGGGCCAAACTGTGCGTTGCTCCTTCAGCACCATCGTCACCAACTCGCGCGAGCGGGCGCTGTTGCTGGCCGATAAATATCACGACCCCAACACTTTTGAGCGCGAGCTGCGATTGGCCTGGACCAAAGCGCAGGTTGAGATGAGTCACTTGAATATCGACGCGGAAGAGGCCCACCTGTTTCAGCGTTTGGCGGCGCGAATTATTTATTCAGATCCTTCGCTGCGGCCGCGGCCTCACGTGTTGGCGCTCAACACGAAAGCCCAATCGAGTCTGTGGGCTTACGGTATCAGCGGCGACTTGCCGATCCTCGTGGTGCGGATCGATCAGCCCGGCGATCTTCCCACCGCGCGCAAGCTCGTGCGCGGTCATGAGTATTTGCACTACAAGGGACTGAAAATCGATCTGGTCATTCTCAACGACAATCCCACCACCTATTTGCAATCGCTGCAAAAAGAATTAGAGACGATGATTCGCACCAGCGGTTTGGGAAATTTGCAGGACAAACCCGGCGGCGTCTTTTTGCGACGCACGGATCAAATGCCGGAAGCGGATCGCATTCTGCTCCACTCCGTCGCGCGCGCGGTGATTGTTTGCGAGCGCGGCTCGCTTGAAGATCAGCTCGAACGACCGGAGGTCACCGAGGCGTTGCCCGTCAGTTTCGTTCCGCGACTGCCTTCGCAAACTTATCCCGAACCGACCGTCGCTCCTCCGGAGTTAACTTTCTTCAACGGCCTCGGCGGCTTTCATCAGGGTGGACGCGAATATGTGATCTTGTTGGGCGCGGAACAA
Organism: Pyrinomonadaceae bacterium; assembly: GCA_036009285.1. GTDB lineage: Bacteria > Acidobacteriota > Blastocatellia > Pyrinomonadales > Pyrinomonadaceae > PSRF01. The sequence goes on from DASYMB010000233.1 coordinate 7,126, forward strand.
TGGACGCCCGCGCCCTGGTCCAACATCATAGGAAACAAGAACGAGTTTGGTTTTCAGGTTAGTGAAAGCGGCGCTGGCTACTCGTGGTCGGTGAACAGTCGTGAGAACCGTTTGACGCCGTGGTCCAACGACGCCATCAGCGATCCACCGGGCGAAATTGTTTACCTGCGCGATGAAGATACCGGCACTCTCTGGTCGGCCACGCCGCTGCCGATTCGCGAACGGGAGCCTTATATCATCAGGCACGGCCAGGGTTACAGCGTCTTTGAGCACACCAGCCACGGCATCTCGCAGGAGCTGCTGCTGTTCGCGCCGCTTGATGCGCCGGTGAAGATTTCGCTCTTGCGTCTGCGCAATCGTACCGACAGAAAACGGAAACTGACGGTGACGCATTATAACGAGCTGGTACTCGGAGTGAACCGCACCACGTCCGCGCCTTACGTAATAACGGAGATCGATCAACCGGGCCAGACAATCTTCGCGCGCAATCCGTTCAATAATGAGTTTGCCGAACGGGTCGCTTTTGCGGCGACGAATGAAAGGGTTTCCAGCGCCACGTGCGATCGCAAAGAATTTATCGGCCGCAACGGAACGCTCACCAGTCCGGCGGCTTTGCGCCGGATAAATCTGGCCGGCCGCGACGGCGCCGGGCTCGATCCCTGCGCCGCGCTGCAAACCACAATAGAGCTGGCGCCGCATGAAGGAAGGGAAGTCATCTTTCTGTTTGGCGAAGCCGCTGCCCGCGAAGAAGCCGAAGCGTTAGTTGCAAAATTTATCTATCCCGGAAATGTGAACGACGCCTTTGAGGACATGCTCACGCATTGGGACACGTTGCTTGGCGCTGTGGAGGTGAGAACTCCCGATGTCGCCATGGACACGATGCTGAATCGCTG
>DASYMB010000234.1:0-12685 GCA_036009285.1 Pyrinomonadaceae bacterium
GAGCGCTTAACCTTGCGGATTCGTCACTCCCACTCCGCATGTTCCTTGCTACCGCTGCCACCTTAAAACTAAAAGCACGTCGACAACAGAGGAAAAGGAACCGCGTTAACCTATAAAGCCTTGCAGCTGACGGCGCGATAGATGCTTCTCAAGTAATCTTTTCAAGTTCAGCTAGCTAGAATGCTGATCGCGCGCCGCAGCTGAAGGCCAGTGTTATAGGTCTTCTTTCACTTCTGCTTGCAACGAGAGACTATCAGCCCGCGATTCAAGTCACTTGGCGACATCTCAACCACAACGCAGTCTCCGGGAAGAATCCTGACAAAGTGTTTCATCCTCTTCCCCGAGACGCGCGCCAGCACCTCGCGTCCATCGTCCTGTTCAACCCGGAACACTCCGCCGACCAGCGGCTCGAGGACCGTGCAGTTGACCTTTATCGAGCTTTCATTCGCCATAGCTTACTTTGGAGGTTTGAGGCAATCTCCGATCAGGCGGCTTCCGTTTCTGCTCCACTTTCTTCCGCCTGGACCTGGCTTGTCGCTTCAATCTCACTCTCAGAAACAGATATTAACCGCTTGGTGAACTCCTGAAGTGCGGGAATTCTTCCTGATGTAGGCTGGCTTGTCAAATATATTACTGCCGCTTTAGCTTCGAAGTACTGGCGTTATGTAAGAATCCAGGCTATACGGTCTTTAGAGACTCGAGGCAGCGGAGGTGATTCGCGCCGCCACGTCAACTCAACCGTAAGCGGCTTGCTGGCAGCGCGCGATTCGGGGGAGATTATGGATACGCAAACGTTGATAGCTACTTTAGAGGCCGCGCCTGGCATTATCATTGGCCTCGTCCGCGAGGTGCCACCCCAGAACCTCAAGCGCCGCCCGGCGCCGAACCAGTGGTCCGCTCACGAGCATGCCTGTCACATATCTACCGGGCAGGCGACATTCCTCTCACGCCTGGAGTTGATGCTCTCCGACCCGCTCCCCCAAATAAAGTCTAGGGAACCATCACCGGAGGAGGAGGCCGGCTCACTACTGAGCGTTGATCTGGACGAAGCGCTGGGCCGGTACGTGCGGGAGCGGGCGCTGGTCGTTAAGCGGTTGAAGGAGGTATCCGCAGACGATTGGCGGCGGACGGCTGAGCATGAGGCGTTCAGCCACTACTCGGTGTATATAATGTTCAGGCACATGCTGATGCATGAGATGCATCACGCATACAGGATAGATGAGCTGATGCTGAAAAAGGATTGGGAGTAACAACTGGCTGGACAGGTCGCCGCCTAACAACTCGCTGGAGCGGACACATCCTCGCGCCCTAGCTGACGCTCGGTCGCTGCGGACTGCAAAATCCAAGGGTAATGGCGGTGACATGCGTGGGCGAGCGATTGATACACTCGAACAGTTAAGCTCTCTACTAGTTTTGCCTGAATCAGTACGCGTTTTGATTCAGCACTAAATCCGCGCCTCAGCTTCCTTGTCAAGCGAGTTTGCCAACAGCAGAATGGCTCCGCAGAAAAGCAGCGTGTCGATGAAAAATTCAGCGCCACCACGTCTGTGGGCGCGGCCAGGAGCATCGCCACGCATTGGAAGCTAGATCCATAACATCGTCAGCAGAATCGTAAGCCCTAAAGATGTGGTTGCCGTGCGCGCTTTCTTATTCACCACTAAGCAAACGCCGGCGAGAATCAAAAGCACGCCAACAAAATAACTCAAGAAAATTCGTCCGGGGATCCATTCGGGAGTGAGCTTTTGCAGCGGAACTCCCGGCACGCTCCGCGGACTGAAATGAGGGTGGGACGCCCGCGGTCCCAGTAGTTAGACGCTCGTAAGCGACATTCCTTAACAGTGGGCCAGATCCCATTTTGCAGAATAGCAACTCTCGGAGTGAACTGAATTGTCTCGTCCTCAGGCGTGAGGTCGTCTTGAGGCTGTGCCGCCTGATGTGCGGAAGGGCGATGCCCTTCCGAAGTGCTTAACTCCTTTATGGGCTTACGCGCCAATATCCCGGGGCCAAGCCCCGAAGAAATTTGTAGAGATTGTTCCGGTGGGGCGGAGCCACCACCGCACATCACACGGCGTAGCCGGTTCAAGCGAAAAACTATGGACTTTCTACTGAAGAGCGTCTGAAGTCTGTCGCAGCGCTCCGGCGCTGATCCAGCCGACGAGTAGCCAGGCGACCGGGGCGACGGAGTAGAGCGTGAAGGTGTTACCGAAGAAGCTGTTGAGGATGAGCACCGGCATCAGTGTTGCTGCTATGCGCCAGACGCGCGCCTCGCGCCATGCGTCATCCGGCGAGCCTACTTGCAACGATTCCATATCCAATGGGCCAAGGTTACGCGATGCAAGCTCAGCCCGGTGAATTTCAGTCAAGCGAGTTCCAGTCAAACGAGGTTCGGCTGAGTCAGTTTCAACTGAGCGAGCTTCTGCGTTACGAAACCCACGCCAACTCATTCGCGTCGCTCGCAATAAAATCCAGATGAAGAGCAGTCCGGCGGGCAAGCCGCACGTGAGTACGGTCGATATGAAGTAACTATCGATCGGCGGCAGATCCAGATCCTGATTAAACTTCCACGCGCCCACCTGTGTGCCGCCGATGCCGATGCCCAGAGGCCGGTACGGAATCACTTCCGTAAACAGAAAGGTCCAGTTCTTGAGCCGCTCCTGCAAACTATCTTCCTGCGCCGGTCGCAGCGTACCTCTGGCAGTATGCGAGAGCACGGTGCCCATCTTGTCGTCGGAGCTATGACTCAACATGTCGTCGTTGGTTGGCGCGGGCACGACGATGGCAATCAAGACTATCGGTGCGACGGCCAGCAACAAGCGTGCAAACGCGCTGCGCCAGGTCTTTGCTCCCAACATTAGTAGAACGAACACGCCAAGGATCAGTCCAAAGATCGCGGTGCGCTGGCCGGTAAGCAACAGCATCAGCGTCAGTGCCACGCCGCAGGTAAACCATCCCGCGCGACGAAGCCCGCTTCGCGCGGTAACGCCGAAACCAAACGCGATGAGCCCGCCGAGTTCAATGTAGCGGCCCCACTCTTCGGCGCTGCTGTAGGTCGCAAGCGCGCGCTTCACGTTGCCGACTGAGATCGAATTATAGAATTCCGTATTGTCGATCCAATACTGTTCGAAGGCGGGAAATCCGTACGCGAGTTGATAAAGCCCATAGAGGGAGGTGAGAATTCCCAGCACAACCATCAGGCGCAGCGCTGTCTCCATGAACGCCGGCCTCATTGCCTGGCCAAAGTAGAACCAGGCAACGGGCACGAGGACAAACAATGTGCCTGACAGGCCCACGATCAAACCGCCCTGCAGCGGGTTGAAGATTTCGAGGAAGTAGATGAGCCCGAGGATTGAAACGAGTTTCGCCAGGGGCGTCTGGTGAAACATTCGCAGCTTGTAACGCTGCAAGAGCATCGCAAACGCCATCAACGTGACGAGGGGAGTAACGACGTGAATCGGATCGGTTGATGAGTAGGGCAAGAAGAGATACTGCGCGCGCCTGAGGAAACCTCGCAGCGGTTCGAAAAGCATCATCGCAAACAAACCGGCTTCGAGGCTCACGAGCAGCGGCAATGCGAGCGACCATGCAAGGGCGCCGAGTCCTATCCAACGTAGCGCTTCTCCGCCGGCGTTCACGGCCCAGACTGCAAGCGCTGAAAGCGGCAGCGTTACTAACGGCCAAAGTTTGATCTGGTTACGCGGGGCGTTTCTCGCGAGCGGTTCATCAATGATGAGGCTACTCATATTTGGAGTGCGGTAACCTGTTACCGCTTTGGTCGGTCGCGATCTATCGCGGCCATCGACAGAGTTCAAACTTCTAAAGACCAGGGCGTCGAGCCGCCCAAGGCAAAAGCGGTGACAGGTCACCGCACTCCAAAAAGTTGCCGTTACCGGGCAACCGCCAATCGGGGCCAGGTGCGCGCGGCGACGTTGCCGGAGAGCAATCGCGCGCCGGCCGTCAGTTCCGCGGCGCATGAAGGAGGCGCAACCGACCCAAGAAATTGCAAAACACGAAAAGCAAAAACGCTGCGATCAAACCTCTCTGCATGTCTGCGCAATACTTGCTGATTCCAGGTGCGACTCTCAAACTCTTCAATCGCAGTTACCAACGAGGCGCTGGTGGGTTTGTTGAAGAAGACGCCTGTCAGACCGTCGACCACTGTTTCGATCGCGCCGCCGCCGCGGAATGCGATCACCGGCCTGCCCGCCGCATTTACTTCCAGCGGCACCATGCCAAAATCTTCTTCACCGGGAAACACAAGCGCTCGACAGCGACTCGCATAGTGGTTCACGCGACTGTCCGACTGGCGGCCAAGGAATTCCGTTTTGGGTCCCGCAAGTTTTTGCAGTCGTTCGCGGTCCGGACCGTCGCCGATAATTACCAGCCGGCGACCGAGACGATTGCACGCTTCAATTGCCAGATCGATTCGCTTATAAGGCACGAGCCGCGACAGCACGAGATAGTGGTCGTCAACTTGTGAAGACATGTAGAACCTGTCGACTTCGATTGGCGGTGGAATCACGATCGACTCGCGGCCGTAGAATTGTTTTATGCGCTGCGCAACCTGCTGCGAATTGGCAATGTAATAGTTGGGTTGACGCGCTGCGCGCAGGTCCCACTTTTTTAATCCCCACAGCGAGAGTGGCAACAGCGATTTGGCCACGCGCCCGAAATTTTCGCGCGCGACATAATCTTCATAGCGCCACACCCAGCGCATCGGCGTATGGCAGTAGCAAACGTGAATCGCGTCGCGTCGCCGGCGCACTCCCTTAGCGTAGCCCGAGCTGCTGCTGAAAATCAGATCGAACTCGGAGAGATCGAAATGCTCGACCGCGAGGGGATAGAGCATGAAGTATTGCCGGAAGCGTTGTTCCATTCCCGGCAACCATTGCATGGGCGAAGTTCGAATGTCAGCGCCATGCAATTCTTTCGGCAGACGGTGAGGCAAAGCCACCGTTGTGTACATTGGAGCGGAGGGAAAAGAATCGTGCATGGCCGCAGCCACACGCTCGGCTCCACCCATCTGAATGAAGTAATCGTGAACCAGTGCGATCTTTGACAATAGACTTAAACCTTTCTGTGACTTATGTATAAGACTCAGAATCGGGGCGGATTTTCAGTTTGGAAGCAAGGCTAACCACGGTAAAGAGCAATCAGCCGCGGACTCGCGCGGATGAACGCGGATATGACAAAGCTAAAAGAGAGAAGGTTAGATCAGGAAGGTTGAAGTGTTTGCGGACTCGCGAATTAGTGTTGAGTTGATTTCTGACTTGTCTTGATCCGCGTGGTTCCGCGTAAATTAGCGGCTAATTTTCTTGACCTAGGTCGCGCCGCGCGCGAGAAGAATGGCGGGAATGGTTCGTAGCAGGATCAACCCATCAAGTCCGAGCGACCAGCGATCAATGTATTCCAGATCGAGCTGCATCCATTGCTCAAACGAAAGATTGTTCCTGCCGGACACTTGCCAGAGACAGGTCAGTCCAGGCTTAACGCTGAACCGCCGCTTCTGCCAGGCCACTTCCATTCTGAGCGCGTCTCTAACCGAAAGCGGCCGTGGTCCAACGATACTCATTTCGCCAAGCAACACGTTGATGAGCTGTGGTAACTCATCGATGCTCGCCTTGCGCAACCACTTGCCCACTCGTGTCGTCCGCGGATCGTTAGTGATCTTAAAAATCGGGCCATCCTTCTCGTTCAGGTGTTCAACCTCCTCCATTCGCGCTTCGGCGTCGACGCACATAGTGCGGAACTTAAGCATGCGGAAGCGACGCTTGTTGAAGCCGACACGGTCCTGAACGAAAAACACCGGGCCCTTCGAATCAAGCTTAATGGCGAGAGCAACGAGAGCGAGCAGCGGGGATAACAACAGCAACGAACTCGCCGCCACGAGGATATCCAGCATGCGCTTGATTTCAGTTCGCCACGTAATTTGAGGCGCGCTATGTAACGACAACAGCGGCGCGCCTTCAAAATCGGAAGGATGCGAGCGAGCCAGCCGGTGCGGAAAATGATCTGTGAAGAGATGCACCATGATGCCCTGCTCTTCCAGCAGATTGATAGCTGTTTCTATTTGCGCGTACTGCGACTTGATCGGCAGCGCCACAAACACTTCATCGATCACATCGTTGGCGATGAGGCACGGCAAGTCCTCGACGGCGCCCAGGCGCGGTACACCCTTCACGCCATGTCCGTTGAAGTTCGTTTCATCGTCGATGTAGCCGACAATGCGATAGCCGAGGTCAGTTCGCTCTCTTACTTCATTCGCGAACCAGCTCGCGCGTGGTCCACCGCCGACAATCAACAACGTCTTGATGTTGTGGCCGCGCAATCGCAAACGTCGCAGGTTGAGACGCAACAAAACGCGCATGGCGACGATCAGCGTCAAGCCGATCACACCCACACAGACGGCAGTCCAAAGCGTTATGGTTCGCCAACGCCCGATCTGGGCCACCATCAACAACATCAGCGAAGCCAGGAAAACTGCGCGGCCTATTTCCTTGAGCTCTTCGGTAAACCTGCTGAGACGATGCGACCGATAAATTCCCTGAAGGTTGAATACGACATACCACACCAGCAACATCGCGGCGCAGAGCAGAGCGTTCGCCACCTTTACGCGCGTCGATAGAAAGTCGATGGCATATTCGGAGACGGGGACGCGCGCCTCGGGCGCGTAGTTAAGGACGATCGCCAGACTCAACGCGCAAAGCATCAGCAGAAGATCGCTGACCTTCAGGAAGAGATTAGCAAGTTGTCCGTAGCGCGCGATCATGAATTATTTTGGTAACTTAAACGAAACGTTGCTTGTCGCGGCCAGGTTGTCAGAACCACCTGCGGTAGCGGGTGGGCTGATCGACGGGGACAGACATCGCCCGCCCGCTACCGCAGGCGGTTCTGACATAACTACCTACTTCGGAATCAACGGATTCAGGAACGTCGCCAAACTAGCAACCCGCACGTAGCGTTCAATTTTGCTTATCCGGTTTCGTGGTACCAGGATCATGTCGCCGGCTTGCAGCGTAAGATCGTTTTCCAGATCGCTGGTGCGCTTCAGTGTTTTGAAGTTCAAGATCTTAACTTCCGCCGTATCAGCGTTGAGTTTTCGAAACACAAGAATCTGCGACGACTTCGCGCTGTCTTTGAAGCCGCCGGCAAGCAGCACAGCCTGCAGCGCCGTGAGCTGTTCGCGCATTTCAAATTTACCGGGCTGCGAAACTTCGCCGGCCACCACCACGTAAGGCTTTTGAAACTCTTTCAAAACTACGATGAGCTCGGGCGCGGCCAATCGCGTTCGCGCTTTCGCTACGATGAAGTTGCGGACCTGCTCGAGATTGCGGCCGGCCACTTTCACATCGCCGCCAATCTCAAGCGAAATGAAGCCGTCCGGCTGGACCATCACCGTCTGATTAAATTCAGGCGTATAGCGATACTGGATATCCAGCACGTCGCCCGGATGCAGCACATAGCGATCGGCCTGACCAAAGGCTCCGAGTCGCGGCGGTTGTGGCGTTTGTAGTGACTGCCGTGGACGCGTCGATTGGGTTTGGGCAGACATAACCAGACCGATGCCGCTCACCAACAACGCCATGACTATTAACCTTTTGATCAGCACTGTCCGACCTCTTTTACAATCGGCGGTAAAGCCAGTTTGGAACGGGATACTGCCTTTGGTTGAGAACGAACCCGAGGAAATTTCCTCCCGCGCTTTCGATCATTTGTTGGCAGCGTTGAATCTGACCGCGCCGCGTTTGCGCCGCCTTTACCACCACGCATACGCCATCAACTAACGGAGCAAGCGTAGTTGCTTCTGAAGACACAGCCGGCGACGGACAGTCGATCAGCACGTAATCAAAGTTCCAACGCAAAGCCTTGAAGCACTCGGCCCGATATTCGGGAGCAGACTCCCAGTCGCTTGCTTTTTGGGAACCAACGATTGCAACTTGCGGAGTGGATTTCGCGATGCACAACGTCAGCAGGTTGTCTATCTCAGTTTCTTCGCAGTGCTTCGAAACTTGCCTCGGATCAACCATCTGCAGATTCTGTAGCGCCGTGGCGTCTACGCGAAGGACGCGGTTCTGTGTTTGCGACGCGAGCTCTTCTGCCAGGATATTTACGACGTGGCTGACTCCCTCGTGCGGAGTTGCCGAGGTAAACGCCACTACTCGATTACGCAGTTTGCCCTGCTCGTCAACGGCCTGAAATACGGTTCTGATCAGGTCAAGATAGAATCCCACTTTGGCGGTTTTCGCGTTCATCTCAAATTTCCCGTTCGTTCGTTTGCTACTCGCCCGAGGCCCACTTGAGCACCGGATCGTGAACTAACTTTGGCTGCGATAGCTTCGGTTGGACAGCTTGAACAGGTTGGACAGTCTTTGGCTCTGCATCCTGCGCTTGAAAAGGTTCCGGACTTTCGACAACTATGACGCGCGGTGCGCGGCCCGTATTCGGCAGCGAAGCCAACACACGCTGTCCGGTCAACAGCTCTAGTTCGCGAGGAGTAAGCACCGTGTCGCGCAGAAACTCGGCTATCACCACGCTGCCGATGCTGAGCAATGCGCCGAGGAATAAGCCCAGGATTAAGTTCAGCGGCCGGTTCGGTTTCACCGGAATCTGAGATTGAACGGGAGCTTCGGCGACCGAGACGTTGGTGATCTTGTTCTGATCAAGCTCGTCCGTTATGCGCGCTTCTTCTTCTTTTTTCTTGTAGAGCTGGTAGTTGTCCGCGCTTTCCTTTACCTGACGATTCAGATCTTCATACTCCGCAGTGATGCCTTCGAGACGCGAGAGCTGCGCCTCGTATTGCTTGACCTGCCCGGCTAACATCTCGTGCCGGCCGGCGGTGCCCGCCTGGTCCACTCGCCCGCGGGCCAGTTCTGTCTCCAGCGTTTGCCGCAGCGGATTAAGGTCGGTTGACTGTTCAGTCGCTGTTTCCCGCGACGCCTTGTCGAGTGCTGCCCTCGTGTTTTTGAGTTGCTGATCGACTTCCTTCACCAGCCGGTCGTCAGGGCGAAACTTACTCAGCAGTTGCGTGCGTCGATTCTGTAGTTCCACTATCAACGTATTGAGTCGCTCAGCGGAATACTGGTTTGGCAAGGCGCGTCTCTGAGTTACAACTCGCGGCGCCAGGGTCTCCAACTGCTGTTGTCCTTTCGCGATTCGATCGTTCACTTCCCTGAGAAATGTTTCCGTTTCCAGCAGCTTCGACTTGGCTTCAGTCATCTTCTGCACGGTCTGATCTTTTTGCTGCGTGAGAGAAACAACGTTCATCGACTGCTGAAAACTCGAGAGCCGTTTCTCCGCGTCTTGCAGTTGGCCTTCAGCTTGCTCCGCTTGCGTCTTGAAGAACTCGTACGTGCCGGGCGGTCGATGCAACTTCAGGTGCTTCTCGAGATAGAGGTCCTGCACTTTGCGCAAAACCACCGCGGCCTTTTCCGGCGAGCGGGAGGTGTACTTGACCTCGATGATGTTGGCTTTCTTGACCGGAGTTATTACCAGATCTTTTGCCAGCCGTTTGCTCGCTTCCTCAATCTGCGTGGCTTGCGAGGACGGGGTCTGCTTCAGACCAAGCCTCGAAAAGATCGAAGAGCTGCTTCCATATAACCCGGATTCCACCACGACCTGTTTCAGCAAATCTTCGCTGGTCAACACCTCGATCTCCGAGTTAATTTGATTCTCCGAGACGTCGTTGTCGAAGTAGGCGCCGGTCGATCCATTGGTGCGTTCCGGCGTAATCGGAACGTCAGAGCGCGTGTTCTTCACCAGAATCTTCATGCGCGATTCATATTCGTTTGGTGAAAGGAACGTGAAGATCGCAGTCCCCAGGACCACTGCTAAAAACGTTACGCAGATCAGCAGCTTGTGACGAAACATGACGCTCGCTAGGTCGCGAACGGAGACTTGCGCCTCAGGTTTTCCACGGCTTTGGTTGTTCATAAAAATGGGTCTGCAGATGAGTTAAAGAGGCAATCGATAACCTATTCCGGTTTTTCTGGAAGCGCGGTTGTGGCTGGGGCGGATTCAGTTTTTGTTTGCTGACCCCGTTTGCACAAATACAGAACCGGGAGCGGTAGCGACTGGGTCGGAGATTCAACTGGCAGACACTAAGATTCGTTCGTTAAGCACGAAAGCGGACTTGACTGCTACGACCCGAATGAGCTCCATTAGTGTGTTGCTAAAAAAGAGGCACGGTTCAAAGGCAGTGAGATCAGTACCACCTCGCGGTTAACTCCCTATGCAATCTAAGCTGACTCCAGACCCTAGATGACAATCACCTCTGAACCAAAGAAAACATTCGCGTCGACCGCCGACATACGAGCATGTTTCCCTGCGCTCGAACGCGTTCACAATCAAATGCCGGTCGCCTACTTCGATGGTCCCGGCGGGACTCAAGTGCCGCGCCAGGTTGTCGAAGCGATGACGGACTATCTCTATCATCACAACGCCAACACCCATTGGGCTTACCCAACGAGCGAGGAAACGGACGTCGCGATCGAACAGGCTCGGGAAAACTGCGCCGATCTCTTGAACGCTTCCGCTAACGAGATCGCCTTTGGCGCCAACATGACAACGCTTACATTCCATCTGGCGCGGGCCCTGGGTGTGCAATACGGAAGTGGCGACGAGATCGTAGTAACCGAACTCGATCATCATGCGAACGTTGATCCGTGGCGACGACTGGAGATCGAGCGCGGGGTCATAGTGAAAACCGCAAGGTTGATTCCCGAAACTGGCCAACTGGATTGGGATGGCTTTGAAGAGCTGATAACCAAGCGGACAAAGCTAATTGCTATCGGAGCTGCCTCGAATGCGCTGGGGACAATTAACGATGTCGGGCGGGCCGTCCGCATGGCGCGGGCCATCGGCGCCCTGGTTTTTGTAGACGCAGTTCATTACGTCCCTCATGCGCTTCCGGACGTTCAAGCTCTCGACTGCGACTTCCTCGGAATGTCGGCTTATAAGTTTTATGGTCCACACATTGGCGTGATGTTTGGCAAATCGGATTTACTCGAATCGATAAGCTTTCCTAAATTGGTTCCAGCGCCTGAGGCTGCGCCGGAGAATGTTGAAACGGGAACACAGAATCATGAAGGCATGGTCGGCGCGGGCGCGGCGGTCGAATTTCTCGCGTCGCTCGCTCCGGAAGGATCCAGGCGCTCGCGCTTGCGAGCTGCTTATGCTGAGTTGCATCGACGAAGTGCGGAGTCGAATCGAAGATTGTGGGAGGGACTGAAGTCGATTGAACGCGTTCGGCTATATGGACCATCTCCGGAGTTGCCGAGAACACCCACTATCGCGTTTACAGTCGACGGCGTTGTCTCAACGGACGTCGCGCGCCTGCTTGCCTCGCGCGGCCTGTTCCTTTCACACGGAGATTTTTACGCCGCCACCGTTGTCGAAAGATTGGGACTTGGTGAGGAAGGCCTCGTGCGGGCCGGTTGCGCCTGCTATACGACTGGTGAAGAAATCGACCGTTTGATCGAAAGCGTGAACGATATCGTCAAAACGAAATAAGCCGCGGATAAGCGCGGATAGACGCGAATCAGAAAGAGTTAAAAGGATTCAGTCAGAACTATTAGTTCACGTCGCTGTCTTATGTTTGATCCGAATCCGCGTCATTCCGCGTTCATCCGCGGCCAATTTCTTCCGTACGCCTCATTCTCGAACGGCATTGATGAAATCAGCCAACAAACCATAAGCCGTGCTCTGCAGGTTCGGACGGTGTGACGTGATCGTGAGCCCCGGCATCATGTCCAGTTCGAAGTGAATCGCGAGCGAAGTACCTCTCACATTGCCAAGCGGATCGCCCGCAGCAACCGGCTCCGGTCGCACGGTCGCTGCAAGCTTGCCATCGCCGGCTAGTTTCGCGCGCGCCACCAACTTGAACGGCTTCCCTTCCGCGCGCGCCGCTTGCACCTTCCTGGGACTGAGCTCGCGAATACCTTCGCGATTCACCTCATCCGGTTTCAACGGAATATTCATGAGCACGCTCGCGAGCGCGCAAACCTTAACGGTGGAATCCCAGCCGTCAATATCGTGGCTGGGATCGGTTTCAGTCACGCCAAGCTCCTGCGCAGTTTTCAATCCTTCTTCAAATGAGCGACCAGCCTCCATCGTTTCAATGATCACATTCGTCGTCGAGCTAAAGACTCCGCTGAACCCGCGAAGCTTGACGGCTGGAAGCGTCTCTCGAAAAAGCGAAAACAGCGGCGCACTGTCGAGGACGGCCGATTCAAACAGAAAACTCCGAGCCCTGGAGAGCGCCAGTGCGTTCAGCTCATGGTATCCATAAACCAGTACGCCTTTGTTGGCGGTGATTGCATGAGCACCGGATTCTAAAACCGCGCGCAGGTAATCAGTCGCCGGTTGGCCCGACGCGGGATTGAGTGAGGTTGTCTCAAACACAACATCGGGCCGTGCCTGTTCCAGCCAGTCGTGAATGTTGTTTGAAGTTGCGGTGTTGTCGTCACTGGAAGGACCGGCGAGCAACGTTGGGATATCAAACCCGTGTACTCCATTCGCCGCTTCGGACTTAGCCAGCCAACCGATTCGACGACTAGCAACGCCGGTAACCTGAAACTCGATGTCGTATTGATCTCGCAGCTCAGCCGACTTCGCTATCAAAAGACGCGCCAGCGCGCGTCCAACGTTACCGAAACCAAGAAAACAGAGATTGAATTTTTTCATGCTTACC
>DASYMB010000235.1:0-29575 GCA_036009285.1 Pyrinomonadaceae bacterium
CAGAACCGCCTGCGGTAGCGGGCGGGCTTGTCCGACGCTGAAGGGCCCGCCCGCTACCGCAGGCGGTTCTGACAAGACCGCCCGCTCCGATTCTTGCCCCCACTCTTCGTTTACGGATTGCTCGGATAGACCATCGTCAAAGGATCGGGCAACGGGAGGCGTCGAATCTGTCCATCCTTCGCAATCTTCAAGAGCGAGTATTGCGGCTTGTCGGGATTGCCTTTAGTAATCTCCTCAATGTTGCCGACCACGAGCACTACCAGCTTGTCCGGCTGCAGATATTTCTGCGCGACGCGTTGCACGTCGTCGGCCGTGATCGCAGCTATGCGTTCGCGGTAAGTCAGCCAATAGTCAGCCGGACGTTTCGTATATTCGTCTTGCGCGAATGTGCCGGCTACCCGCGTTGCGCTTGAGAAAATTTGCGGAAAAGTTTCGATCGCCTGGTTCTTCGCGGTCTCGAGCTCTTCGGTCGTTACCTTAGTGGTGCGCACGCGGTTGATCTCTTCCATGACGATGTCGATGGCCTGCGAGGTCGTAGGGTTTTTCGACTGGAACGACGCCCGGAAGCTGCCGGGATAGTAAATGCCCAGCCCGAAGCTTGAACCCGCGCTATAAGCGAGGCCCTCATCCGAGCGCACGCGCGACATGATGCGCGAGGTGAAGCCACCACCGCCGAGGATATCATTCATGATCTCGAGCGCGTAAGCGTCCGGCGAATCCCGCAGCCCGCCGATATGGCCTATGCTGACGCGACCCTGATTCACATCCGCCTTGTGCACCGCATAGACGCCGGCCACGAGCGTATTCGTCGGTTTGGGAACCGCGGGCACGGCCTGCTTGTTGCTGGGCCAGCCTTTGGTCGCCGCTTCGAGTTTGGCCAGCATCTCCTTCGTATTGAAGTCGCCGGAGACGGCGAAGCTGAAACCCGCCGGTTGGTAATATCTCTGGTGGAAGGCGACCAGGTCTTCGCGCGAAATGCTGTCGATCGAGGCTTTGGTCGTCTCCTTCGTGGTGAAGTGATCGGTCCCGTTCATCAGTCTGGTCCATTCGCGAGTCTCAATGGCGTCGGTGCGATCGTTACGGCGCTCCATGTTTTGAAGCAGTTGGCTCTTGGCGAGCTTGATACGATCCTCCTGGAATCGCGGGTTCCGAAGCATGTCGAAATAGAGCGCCAAACCCTGATCGACATCCTTCGCCAGCAGATTGAGATTCGCGGTGCCTTGTGTTCCGCCAATCGAGTTGGTGATGTTCGCCGCCAGAAAATCAGCAGCTTCGTCAAACTCTTCAGCGGTCTTTGAAGTTGTGCCGCCCACGCGCATCTGCGTACCGGTAAGCGCAGCGAGTCCTTCCTTGCCCGCCGGATCGAGATACGAGCCGGTATGGACGAAAGTGGAAACGTTAACGAGGGGCAGGTCGTGATCTTCGACGAGGTAAGCAACCACGCCGTTTGACAGTACATGCCGATACTGCTCACGCTTCGGCGGCGTGTAAGTCAGCGTCGTGTATTTCAACTCGCGCGGGTGCGCGGGAATTTGCTGCGTCTGCGCCGGCACGACGTTGGGCGACAGCGTCAACGTGGCCAGCAGGAGAAGTGCCGCAAGCGGCTTTAGATTTTTGCGAAGATTCCTCATGCGGTTGCTCATAACTACTTAGTACCTCCTTCGAGTTGCTTGAGGCGATCTTCCATCATCTTCCTGACCACCTTGATGAAATTCTGTTTCTCGGCCGGAGCGGAGCCCGCTTGTTGTTCCAACGCGGAAAGCATCATTTTGATCTGTTCCGCTTTCGCCTGCGAGAGCCTGGCTTTCATCTGGCCGATCTGGGCTTTCTCCTGATCGGACAATCCTGCGAGGGCGGGATCTTCCTGCGAGCCCTCCGCTTTCTTTTTCGTGTTGTAGATCGCGATAGTACGATTCTCTGGTTTGAAGTAGGTATTAGCGACTCGACGAATATCTTCAGGCGTCACGGCCTGATGGCGCGCCGGATCGGTGTTGATAGTTTCCCAACCGCGGTTATTGTCGCGCAGCAGCAGTTGGACCATCAGCCCGAAGTTTGACTGGATACTGCGAAACACGCCGGCCGCATACTGGTTCTTCACCTTCTGCAACTCTTTTTCGTCAACCAACTCCTGCTGCAGTCTTTCGATCTCTTTGTAGAGCGCCTGCTCCACTTCCTCAGGCGTCTTGCCCGGCTTGGCGACCCCGCTCAACTGGAAGAAGCCCTCATACTTGCGCGCGTCTCCAAAGGCGTTGGCGCTGTTGGCGACTGCCTGCTGCAGCACGAGCGCCTTGTAAAGCCGGCCCGTGCGACCGCTGAGCACGCTGCCCAAAATGTCGAGAACGAAATCGTCCGGGTGGCCTTCCGCGACGGTGTGATAGCGGATGCGCACCTCCGGGACGGTATCGGCATAGGCGACCATGCGCTTCTCGGCGAGTTGAGGCATCTCGCTGGTGCGCACCGGCTCGGGCGCGCGCGGTCCACGCGGGAGACGGCCGAAGTATTGCTGCGCGAGTTCTTTCGCGCGCGCCGGATCGACGTCGCCGACGAGGCAGGCGGTCAGATTGTTTGGCGCATAGTTAACGGCAAAATAGTCGAGCGCCTCTGCGCGCGTGATGCCTTCGAGATCGCTGGGCCAACCGACGACGGGCCAACCGTATGGTGACGACTGCCAGAACATCGCTTCGTATTCCTCATCAAACTTGCCGGTCGGCGTGCTGTCGGTGCGCAGACGCCTTTCTTCATGGACCACGTCCCGCTCGGAATAAAACTCACGGAAGACGGGATTCCGGAGACGATCTGATTCCATCCAGAACCAGAGTTCGAGTTTGTTAGCCGGGACGTTTATGAAATAGACAGTGAAATCGTTGCTGGTGCCGGCGTTCATGCCGGAGCCGCCTGCGGTCGTATAGATCCGGTCAAACTCATCCTTGACCATTAAATCCTTTTCGCGTTTGGTCAGATCGTCAAACTTCGCGAGCAATTCTTTGTAACGCTCCGAGCGATACTGCGGGTCCTTGCTGTCGGAGATTTCGCCGTGCCGTGCTTTCAGGATGAGTGTCTGTTGTTCCTTACGAAGCTCGGCCCGCACGTCGTCCATTTCCTTTATGAGTTGTAGATTTCCAGCGATGTCTTTGGTGCCGATGGCGTGCGTACCCTTGAACATCATGTGCTCGAAGAGATGCGAGAGGCCGGTGATACCCGGGCGTTCGTTGACTGAACCGACGTGGGCCACCCAGCCGGCGGCAATGTTTGGATCGCCCTTGCGCGGTACCAGCAGCAGGCGCATCCCGTTGTCGAGGGTGATTTCCTGCACCGGCACTTTCTGCGCCGCGGCAAACTGCACGCACAGCAGTAAAGCCAGAAGACTGAGAGAGATTTTTTTCATTCTGCTAATCCTCGTTTATTTGATTGGCGTTCGGATTCAATCGGCGCTCTTGAGCAGTTGTGGCTTCAGTAAAGCGGACGAAAAGAAGGCCGGGTGTAGCTGCGAGTATTTTTACGCGCCTGACTTTGATTTGGTTTCAGTTTGCGCAGAACCGAATAATTGGACTTGTCCCGACTGAGACCGTTGGAGACGCCGCGCGCTTTTTGGGGATACCAGGGATCATGATAGCAGTGGGAAAAGGACTTTTCCAGGAGCGGAGTACGCGTCGAAACTGACAAGTCTTACTTAGCCGACAATCTCTCAGCCAACCGCTTGCACCTCTTTACCATCCAAAATCCCGAAGTCAAAAGCCTTCTCATCTTGCGGGACAGCTAGCTTGCATCCACCGGGTCAGGCTCCTGTAAAACAAGGGGCGAGGTGCTATTCTGTCAAACACCGGTGGGCGTATACTCAAGGAAGTTATCCAAAAAGCAGAGACAAAATGAAGATATTCAGGCCTGGCTTTCCCCAAATGTTTCCCAAACAACTCTTATCACTAGGCGCGCTTCTGGTTGTCGCCATCTCCGCAAGCGCGCAGCAGCCGGCGCCGCAACAGGCCGCCACGCACTTCGACATAACCAACTATCGCATCGAAGCCCAGTTGATTCCGGACCAGCACCTGTTGCGCGCCGGCGCCGACGTGACCGTCATTCCACAGGAAGCAACGCGTTCACTCGTGTTCGAGCTCAACGGTTCACTGCGCGTGGAGAGTATCGATCGCGACGGCAAACCGCTGACCGGTTTTGTTCAGGATGCGGTTGGCGTGGGTTCGCTTGGACCAAGCGTCCGCGTGGATCTCGGCCAGGTGGTGCCAGCGCAGCAGCCGCTCACGCTGCGCTTCCGCTGGAGTGGAGCGTTGCTTTCGCCCGAAGGTGGACCGCTGGCGACCAAGCGCCTCGCTTACGTTGGTCCTGAAGGTTCTTATTTGATGTACGCCTCGCGCTGGTTTCCTTTTCACGACTACGCTGCCGATCGCGCCACTTCCGACATCACGCTGATCGTTCCTACGGGCTTGCAAGTTGCCGGCACCAGCGACGACGCAGTTGCGCCCCTCCCGTCGCCGAAGGAAGGCGCCACGCGCTATCACTTCGTCCATCGCCAACCGGTCCTCGTCGGAAACTTTGCCGCGGGCCAGTACATCAACCGAAACCTGCGCTTTGGAAATTACGAGATACAGTTTTACGCGAAGCCCGGGAGCGAGGGCCGCATCAACGGCTACGCCGAGATGATGGGCCAGGTGTTGGAGTTCTACTCAAAACAGTATGGCGCTCCAGTGTTCGGCAATCGCCTGGTGGTGGCCCAGGTTGACGATGACAGTCTCGACACTTATTCAGGCCAGGGAATTATCTTCCTCGCGTCGAGGCTGTTTGACTCTTCACGTCCGATGCCCGAAGAAAAACTGGCGCGCGAAGTTGCTTATCAATGGTGGGGACAGACAGTCGGGCTGAAGTCGTTTGACGATGCGTGGATTTCGCAGGGGCTCGCTGAGTGGAGCGGGTTCGCCTTTCGCGAATCCAACTTGACCGGCGGCGCGCTCGAAGCGGCCGAGCGAGAGCAACAGGAGCGCGCGCTGACATTCGAGCAGACGGCCTCGATCGCCCGCGCCCCAAGCGCGCTCGATGATCAGTCGGCGGCGTATCAATCGATCGTATTTCACAAAGGCGCCATGGTGTTTCGCATGCTTCGTGAAAGCATGGGCAAAGAGAAGTTTGATCGGCTGCTCAAAAACTTCCTTGAGGAATATCGCGGCAAGAACGCCTCCATCGATGATTTTGAAAAGTTGGCATCGAGGGTGGCGGTGGAAAACATGCGCTATTTCTTCGCGCAGTGGGTGGAGGGAACCGGCGTGCCGGAGTTTAGCGTCGACTACCAGATCATTCGCACGCGCTCGGGAAAGTTTCGCACTCGTGGCACCGTCAAGCAGACACTCGACGTGCTGCGGATGCCGGTGCAATTGATGTTGCGTGCCGAAGGCGACAATCAAACGACGACGACGAGGATAGAAGGAAAGAGTGAGGACTTTGATTTCGAATCAAACGGCCAGCCGCTGGAAGTGGTTGTCGATCCTAACTTCAAAATCCTGCGCATATCCGACGACCTGCGTATCTCGATAATTGCGCGGCGCGGCATCGAGCAGATGAAGGAAGGTTCTTTCGCCGAAGCCCAGCAGCAGTTTGAAGCCGCGTTGAAGTTAGACCGTTCAAACTCCTGGGTCTATTACAACCTTGGGCTGCTTTATCTCGAACAGCGCAACTGGCAGCCGGCGCTCGACAATTTTGACGCGTCGCTTAATGGGACCTTGAAGCCTTCGTGGATCGAAGTGTGGGCACACATCAAGAAGGGCAACGCCTACGATGCCAAGGGCGAACGCAACCGCGCCGTATCGGAATACAACAAGGCGGTGCAGTCGGGCATTAATTACGACAACGCCCAGACAGTCGCAAAGAAATTTCTCGCCAGCCCCTACGATCCCAAGGCCGCGCAGTCCGCCGGGCTCATGTCGCCGGGGAATTAGCCTGAGCTGGACAACTTGAAACGGGCGGGCGGTGCATCTCCTGATGTGCCGCTTTCGTATTATTTGGCCGCGGATTTACGCGGATCACTCGAATCTGAAAGAACCTTGCTGAGCGTGTACACTTGTTTTCTGATCCGATCCGCGTTTTTCCGCGCAAATCCGCGGCCAAAATATCTTTCGTAACCTTTTCGTCTCTCCGCAGTTTATATAACTAGCAGACGTTCGAGTGAGGACTAGTCTTGAAGGTTCCGGAGAACCAGCACCAGGAACGAGCATTGATTGAAGCGGCGCAGAAAGATCCGGGCCGTTTTGCCGAGCTGTATGAACTCAACTTCGAGCGCGTTTACGCCTACATAGCGCGGCGAGTGCGCGAACGTTCGGCGACGGAAGAGCTGACGTCCCACGTTTTTCATCAAGCACTCGCGAACCTCGGCAAGTTCAAGTGGCGCGGCGCGCCTTTCGCTTCGTGGCTTTTTCGCATAGCCCGGAACTCGATAGCCGATCACGCTCAGCGCTTACAACGAGAATCGCTGCCGGAGTCTTCCCATCGCGCCGATCCTGTCGCGACTCCTGAGCCCGACCTCGAGCAGATCGAAAGGGTCGCGCGAGTTTACCAGCTCATGGACCACCTGCCCTGGGACCAGCGTTACGTGATTCGTTTGCGTTTCGCCGAAGAGAAAAGCATTCGCGAGATTGCTCAGCAGTTGAGCCGGAGCGAAGGCGCAATAAAACAGTTGCAGTTTCGCGCGTTGCAAAACCTGCGCGCGCGTATGAGTGAAGAAAATGTCTGAGCAGTTTCTACCAGAACAGTTATACGCTCAGCTCGACGAAGCCGTCGACGCCGTCATCGCGGGCGGCGAGACGATTACGTCAGCTACCGGCGAGCCAGCCCTAACGGAACTCGCGTCGTTGGGACTTGAGCTGCGCGGGATGCCGCGCGCGAGTTTCAAATCAAAACTTAAGGGAACACTGAGAAGGAGCGCATCAATGTTAACAAGTGGGACATCCACCGGAACACCAACTGGGCCCGAAACCGGGCAATCTTCAAAACATGTGGGCTACCACACCATCACACCATATCTGACGGTTGAGCGTGCCGAACAGTTGGTCGACTTTGTAAAAACTGCGTTCGGCGGCGTTGAGGTTTTCAGGACTACCGGCTCGGCTGGTGGCCTGCACGCCGAAGTCACCATCGGGGAATCGAAATTGATGATCGGCGGCTACGAAGGCGTTGAAGAAAAGCCGACCGCGCTTCACCTCTACGTGGCCGACGCGGGTGCGGTCTATCAACGCGCGTTGGCAGCCGGGGGCACTTCGCTGGAGGAGCCGGTCGATCAGTTTTATGGCGATCGCGAAGCCGGTATCAAGGATCCGACGGGTAACGTTTGGTGGATTGCGACCCACAAGCTCGGCGTCGCGGAAACTTACATTCCCGAGGGCCTGCGTCCGGTAACACCTTTCCTGCACCCGGTCGGCGCGGCGGCATTAATCGATTTTATGAAAGAAGCCTTTGGCGCTGACGAGATTTCGCGCGAGCAGTCTCCAGAAGGAATGATCCACCATGCGATGGTGCGCATCGGCGATTCGATGATCGAGATGGGTGAGGCCCACGGCGACCTCGCGCAGCCGATGCCGCCGGCGCTGTATATGTACGTCGACAACCTCGAGGAGACTTACGAGCGCGCGCTCAAGGCCGGGGCAACTTCGCTGCAGCCGCCTAAAGATCAAGCCTATGGCGATCGCACCGCCTGGGTGAAAGATGCCTGGGAAAACATTTGGTACCTGGCAGCGCCGGTGGAAAAGGGGGAATAGGGAAAGAGGGAAACGGGAAAGGAAAGGGTAAAGGGGAAGGGGCAAACCGACTTCGCTAATCAATCTCTGTTATCGATGCTTGGTGTTCAGCCTATCGCTCTCCTCCCCTTGACCCCTTCCCCTTTTCCCGTTTCTTTGTTTTTCACTGCCCCGGATGGTAGGTCAGCCAGAAGTAAATTGCCTGGCCTACCCCTATGATGAAACCAATGACGGCGCCGAAGAGCTCGATGGTCTTCAAGTGATGCTTAGCTACCGACAGCACCAGCGCTTCTAGCTTTTCAATCGGATAGTCTGAAACTTTCTTACGCACCAGCCCGCCTACATCAAACTCCGCAATCGCCGTCGGCAAGCGCTCGCGCGCGGCGAGGGTAATGCGTTCCACCAGCGCCGTGCTGGCACGCTGCATCGAATGCCGTGAGACGTGATCTCCGAGACGGCCAATCGGCGCCACCAATAGTCGTTCGATATGCGAACTCAGAATCTGATTAATCGTCCGCGCAGTATCGTCTCGTGACAAAAGTCCGACCAGGCTCCTGGTCAGAAACTCTTTGGCGCGTTCAATGAAGTCAGGATCGATGTGCTGTAGCGCCGAGCCGAGCGTTTGCGGACGAAATCGTTCCAGCGCTTCGCGAATGTAAGTGGAGATTGAAGCCGACAACTCCTCGCTCTTAGCCATCTCCAAAATACGATTGGTTATCTGTTGCTTTATGGAATCAAACTTCTCCGACTCGATCTGGCCGACGAGCGTTGCTATCGGTCGGGACAGCACGTTATCGATGGTTGCGTTGAGAAACGCTTCCGCCTCCTGCTCAAAGGCGGGACCGCGCAAGTATTCTTCGATCCGGCGAGGCAGCGTTTTATTAACCAGCTCGTCAACTTCGCGGTGAATGCGCTCGCGCGAGATGAAGATCTTTTTGATCAGGGAAAGCTGTTCGTAATACTCATCCACCTCGAGCTTGATGAGTGCGCCGATTTGTTTGCGCGTGTTCTGGCTGGTCGCGATGTCGGCCAGATGTTGCACGATGGGCGGCACCTGGCTGTCGATGCGCTCCTTAAGAAACGCGATAGTCTCCGGCGTAAACGTTTCCGCGAGAGTAGCGTTGCTGCGAGCCAGATCGTCCAAACGCCCGGAAACAAAATCCGCGATCTTCTGTTCGAGGCCTTCTTCACTGACCAGACGCTGAAAGCGATCGCGGATGAATTGGAGAATCGTGTTGAATTGATCCTCGCTGAGCGTGTCGCCGACGCGGCGCGCGAGCAACTCATCAATCTGGCGATCAACGAAAGACGCGATCGCCTCCGTAGTTTCTTCGCTCTTCAGCATCGCCGCGATGTATTCCGCCAACCGATATTGCAGCGCGGAGATGGTATCGAGAATCGGCGCGCGCGCCTGCGAGGGCAGGGCGTCAATGAAAGAGGGATAGACCGTTGCCAGCAGATCATTGGTGTAATTACCGACGAAATCTTCAACCTTGCGGTGGAAAAAACTCGTTTCAAAGAGGGCATCAAACACCGTCTCCTGCGAGACCAGTTCGTTGCCAACTGCGTTACCAATCGACTCCGCCAGCTTCTCGCGATGCCTGGGGATCATGCCCTGAGGCCATACGGTTATTCCAAAAACCCGCACTGGTTTGTAGGGATGAAACAGCATCCATATCGCCAACCACGCCGCGCCGAAACCGTGAATCGTGGCGATGACGACGATTGCAATCGAGATCAGGAGTTTGAAGGTAAACGGATCCAAGGTGGGTGAATCGTAAATAGTAAATCGTGAATAGTAAAACGTTCCGGATGATTAGCCGCGGATAAACGCGGTGGCAGGTCAGAACCACCTGCGGTAGCGGGTGGGGTCCTCAGACTGTTGCCCGCCCGCTACCGCAGGCGGTTCTGACAGATCTAAGCCGCGTAAATCCGCGGCCAAAAACTTCCTTATTCCACCTCATAACCAGCATCGATCCAGGCTCCTGTGCCGCCGGTAACATTCAGAAGATTGGCGAAACCGTGCTGCTCGAGAATGCTGGTGGCTGCACTCGAGCGATAACCCCCGGCGCAGATCACTGCGGTCGGTATCGTTGGATTAAGCCCGAGGTTGGAAATGTTTTTCTGCAAACTGAGTAGCGGCGCCGGCACGGCATGAGGCACGTGTCCGCTCTGGTATTCGGGAGGCCGACGAACGTCCAAAATTTGTAACGGAGTTTCTTCTGCAATGAGCTGGTTCAATTCAGCAACCGTGATTTGCGGGATGGTAGCGAGTTCCAGACCCCACTCACGCCAAACTTCGACACCGCCATCGAGGTAACCCTTCACACTTTCGCATCCCACTCGGGCCAGACGGACCACAGCTTCATGCACTTTCGCTTCCGAATCGGTGACGATCACAATTGGCGTTTTCATCGGGATCAGTATTCCAGCCCAAATGGCAAACTGGCCCGCGAGACCAATGTTAAGAGAGCCGGGTAAATGTCCACCGCCAAAGTCTGCGGCTGAACGCACGTCGAGAATCAGGTAACCGTTAGCCGCAAGGTATTCCACCTCGTGCGGCGCCAGCGGCGCAGGAGATTGAACTTCAACCAATGCGGGCGCGCCGGTTCGATTTATTTCCGCGTCTTCGGGAAAGTAGGCGGGCGACTCGGGCAAGTCGGCGGTCATCATTCGCACAAACTCATCTTTCGTCATCGGCTTGAGTGCATAGTTAGATAGCCGTTGCTCGCCAATAGTCGAAGATGTTTCCGTCGACAAGTTGCGTCCACACATTGAGCCGGCGCCGTGGGCCGGATACACCTCGACGTCGTTCGCAAGTTTCAGGAGTTTGCCGTGAAGCGTGTCATACATCATGGCGGCCATCATCGGCGGCGTGTAACCCTTGCCACCCGCGAGATCGGGACGGCCCACATCGCCAACGAAGAGCGTGTCGCCGGTCAAAACTTTCTGCGGTCGATCGGAAACCTCGGAATCAATCACCAGTACGGAAATGCTTTCCGGTGTATGGCCCGGTGTTTCCATGATACCCAGGATGACTTTGCCGAGCTTGATTTCATCGCCATCGCACACAGCCGCGTGCGGAAATGTGGCCCCGGCCTTTGCGCCAATAACAATTTCAGCGCCGGCGCGCGCGGCGAGTTCCCGATGACCACTGACGAAATCGGCGTGCAGATGCGTCTCGATCACGTATTTGATTTTCAGCCCCAGTGCTTCGGCTTCGCTCAGATAGTGGTCCACGTCGCGCTGCGGATCAATCACCGCCGCCTCGCCATCAGAACCAATCAGGTAAGAAGCATGCGCCAAACAGCCGAGATAAAATTGCTTGAAGTACATAACAATAAGCGGCCTGCTGCAGCGCACTTAAGTACGCAGTTTCGGTATCATCTTTGAGGGAGCAAAAAAAGTCATAGAGTTACTATTCTAACTTTAGAACAGCTTATGCAAACAAATGAAGGCTCGCAAGGGTAGTGCCCTAGTTTAGTTTTTGTAACGCAAACTGTAGTTTGCGCGAGCGTTGAATGCCATTCACCCATCGCAAACTAACAGTTTGCTTTACATATTAAGGCACCACTCTCGCAAGACTGGATTCCTCAGGGAATATCCAAATGTTGAAAACGAGCGGGCTGCATCTTTTCTATGGCTTCCGCAATCAAGGAGCCGGCAGCCTGAAATGCGGTGGAGGTCGTTTGTTTGAAAGCTCCAGAATGGAGATGAGTCTGCCAGTCAGGTTTTGTTGATAGCGAATGTTCTGGTCGGAGGTAATGAATAGATCAAATTCGGCTTCAGCTCTTTGCAACAAGTCGCCATTTCTTCGGCCACTCCATCCCTGGCCTTGCACGCTGGTGCACGAGTGGCCCGTTATTAGGCCGTGCATCGGCCAGGGCACGCACTCGTCCAGCAGAATTTTCACGCGGCGGGAGAAAGCAAAGCCTGTTCAGAGCGTTCCAATACCTGACAGGCCAAGTCGCGGCTCACGGAGGGAAAGCACTCCAGAAACTGCTCCAATGAGTAATCGTTTTCCAAGTACTCAAAAAGAGTCTTCACCGGCACACGCGTACCTTTGAAAACCGGCGTACCACCGAGAATCTCAGGGTCAATGGCGATGAGGTCGTTGGTGGTCATGGATCTGAGTTTAGTCGAAGGGTGGCCGTGCCGTAAATGCCGAATCAATCAACCCTACCAGACTAAACATGCTTCAACTCGGACCGCTCTGGCAAGCGATAAAACTCCCGCGCCGGCTTCAATGGGCGCAGCATCCAGTAGGGGCGGCGAGTGCCGTCTGGTGAATATTGATCTGCAGGTCGCGTCATTGCCAGCCACTTGCGGTAAACCTCGCGCGACTTCTCAGTATCCACAAATACATCGCCGGTGTTATCGCCGGGTTCGGCGACACGCACGCGCACCGCCTGATGCCAGCAGTGCATTCCCGAGATTGGATCGGGATGGACTGGGAAAGTCATATTCTGATGAACGCCCACGTCGCTCCACCAAATGCGCAGCGTATCAGGGTCGCTTGACTCGTAGGGCTCGGCGCCTTTCTCACGTTTGAGTCCCCACTCGGTTCCATCGTGATCGAGTTTCACCGTCGCCATCAACTGGCGTTGTCCCTGTTCACTCAACTTCCAGCGGCCCATGTGATGCGAGCAGGCAACGATGCCGGGACGAATGCCTTCCGTCACCCATGCGCGCACCACGTAGTAACCAATCTCGGTTTCCACGCGCAACAGATCGCCGGTGCGCACTCCGAGTTTCGCCGCATGATTTGTGTGAATCCAAAGTGGATTCGTATGCGCGATTTCATCGAGCCATTTGGCGTTAGCGCTGCGCGTATGAATTTGCACCGGCAAACGAAAAGTCGAGATCAGGATCGTTTGGCCCTCTTCGAGGTTGTCGGGATGAACGTGGCTCTTGATGTAAGTGGGAATCGCAAACTCATGCCAGCCCCACTCGGACAACGTGCGCGAATAGAATTCCAGACGGCCGCTCGGCGTGGGAAACCCGCGCTTGATTTCGTTTCCGACTCTAACACCTACGAAGCGCCGGCCATCTTCCTTGCCGTCGCCATCGGGACTCGGCACCGGAACGACGTTGGGCGATGCTGGTTTCGGCGCCCGCGTGTAGACGCGGCCACGTTCGTCCTCGCGAATGTCTTCGATCTCTTCCGGGCCAACGGGTTCTTCATATATCGCGCCAACTTTTTGTTTCACCTCGAAAGCGCCGTAGCGACGCATGAATTCCAGCGGCGTCAAACCTTCCGCCGCCGCTTTCTCCGGCAATCCAGGAACGGAGTTGTCGAAAATCCATTCGTAGTATTCATCCACACCGAGCCGCGTGCCCGGATTCTTTTTTGATTCGACGTACTGGCGTATGCCGAGTGAGCCGTCCGGATCGATGCGCCAGGTCAGTTCCAACCAAAACTCATTCTCTTCCCAAACCTCGCCGGGATTCACTTTCCGGGTATCGTCAATCGTTTCCCCTTCGCGCTGCCGATCCGCTTTCTTAACCGGCTGACGAAATCCCAACCACTGCGCGTCGTGCGTTTCGTATGAATGAATGTCATGGCGTTCCGAGCCATGGCCCATCGGCAAAACGTAGTCGGCGAAATAGGAGGTCTCGTTCCACGTCGGTGTCAGCGCCACGTAACAACCGACCAGGTCCGGATCAGTTAACATCTCGATCCAGGAGAAGCCGTCAGGATTAGTCCAGACCGGGTTGTAGACGCGCGTGAAATAAACATCGAGCTTGGCGCGTCCGTCCTTTAATAGATGCGGCAGCAGGAACGACATCTCGTGCATCGCCAGCGGATACTCGCGCGGCCACTGTGTTTCGTTCCACATCCGCGGATGTGGCGGCGTGTAGATTGGCTTAGGCACAAACTTGTTCCAGGCATTCGGAAACACGCCGCCTTCCGTGGCGATCGCGCCGAGCAGCGCATTCAACATGAAGACCGCGCGCGCAACCGCCCAGCCGCCGCTAACTCCCGACGTCACGCTGCGCCAGTTGTGACTGGAGAAGCGCGTGCCCGCCGTCGCAATCAACTTCGCAATCTCTTCAATAGTTCTGGCGTCAACGCCGGATTCACTCGCGGCGAAGTCGAAGGTGTATTGCTGATACGTTTCTTTGAGTGCCGCCTCGAAGGTTGCGAAATCGGTTTTTACTGGGACCGCGGGCGTATCGCCCGTTTCTTCGCGCCGTAGGTGCGGAATGTTTATGGCGGCATCATTTCCATTTGAATCTTTTCCGAGCGCAGCAAAACGCTCGGCATTCTGCTCCGCTCGAAAGGAGGGTTGTGGTAGTGAGTCAGGTTCCATAAACATTTCGCCGCTCTGCGGCTGTGCTTCTGATCTCTGACCGACCTCTGACCTCTGTTCTAAGTATTCTTCCCAGTTCCACCAACGTCGCACAAACTCGCGGTTGTAGAGATCGTTTTGAATCAGATAATTCGCAATCGCCAACAACATCGCGCCCTCTGAACCGGGATAGGGCGCGACCCAGTAGTCGGCATGCGTGGCCGTGTGCGAAAGCCGCGTGTCGAAGACGATTAACTTGGCGCCGTTGGCTTTGCCGTCAATGATGCGCTGCGCGTGCGGGTTGAAATAATGGCCCGATTCCAGATGCGCGCTGATGAGCAGGATAACTTTGGCGTTCGCATGGTCGGGGCTGGGCCGATCAAGTCCCATCCATAGTTGATAACCTTCGCGGCTGCCGGAGGAACAGATGTTGGTGTGCGAGTTGTGACCATCAATTCCCCAGGCGGCGAGTATGCGTTCGGTGAAACCATCTTCGCCCGGCCGGCCGACGTGATACATGATCTCGTTGCGACGCTCCTCGACGATCGCTTTGCGAATGCGCGAGGCGATATCGTCAAGCGCTGCGTCCCAGCTAACGCGTTCCCATTTACCCTGGCCGCGTTTGCCGCTGCGCTTGAGTGGGTAAAGAATGCGATCCGGATCGTGAATCTGGTTGAGTGTTGCCGGACCTTTGGCGCAGTTGCGTCCGCGCGATCCCGGATGCTCGGGATTGCCTTCAAACTTCTGGATCTCGCCGGTGATCTTGTCGATGTAGGCGAGCAGCCCACACGCTGACTCGCAGTTGAAGCAGGTCGTGGGAACTAATGAATAGTGACGCTCCTTGCGCCGCGGCCACGCTTGCGAATCAAGCTCGGTCCAGTTGTCCCAACGCTCCTTCGGCGGATACGCCGCGAGATGGCTGCGCGAAGGGCCGGGATAAAACGTCTCGCCACGCGCTTCTGTTTCTTCCCGCGCAGCACCAATCAGTTGGTTTGATTCGTCAGGGTTCATTATCTCCTGTTGGCCCTCGCTTTGCCTTAACGGGCTATTCTCTGATAAGCGATATCAAATAAGTTTTTTGTGATTGGCAAATCATCTGGCCTCTTCTGCCTAGGCCGCATCAATTTGCTTTTTGATTCAGACCGTCCAGGCTTTTCAAGCAGGAGCCAGAGAGCATTTGCGAGTGCGCCAAGGCGCTAGAGCAGCGCAGCCTCAATAACTGATTGAAGTCGTGAAGCATAGACTAGCTCGATCGCAACAACGTATTCAGCTTTTTCAACGCTTCATCCGTTACAGAAGCTGGAAGTCTACAAATCAATTTGGTGTCACGAGCTTTCCAGTCGAGATTCTTGACTTGATCTGACAAGATTGCTCCCGTCACCTTCAAACCGTGAGGGATGATTACCTCAAATGGGTAGCCTTTGATCTGATTTGTAATCGGGCAAAGAACAACGAGGCCGACTTTGCGATTGTAGGCGACAGGCGACAACACCACTGCCGGTCGCCTGCCCGCCTGTTCGTGTCCGGCTTGTGGATCAAGCGTAACCCATACGGCATCGCCTCGATCGGGAGCATACGCCATTACCAAACCTCTTTTCCAAGCGAAGCCCCGAAATCGACTTCCGAGTGAAGATTCTTTTTGGTTACTCGAGCCAGCAAATCCTCTAAGGAGTAATTTTGTTCTTTCGTCGGTTCCACGATCATTCTGCCATTGTCCAGCGATAAATCAACCACTGTGCCTTGCACTATGCTTGAGTGCGTCGCAAAAGACTTGGGAATTCGCAACGCCAAACTATTTCCCCATTTTTGAATTGTAGCTTTCATCGTCTATTCCTCCTCGGTGTCTACAATGAAGATACTACAAGTCGAAGTCGGAAAACCATTTCAGCACAGCAAAATGTCACGCCAGCGGCACCGATTGTCCGGCCTGCACGTAAGCATTCTCGTAAAGCATCATTCCAACTAAGGCCAGCGGCACGCCAACGACGCCCAGGGATATGCTGACGTAACCAAGAATCGCGAGCCACGGCAACAGTCCGCCGAGAAACGACAGTGCAACACCGATCCAGAAGTCTCCCTTGTAACGACCACGTACCATTTCCCAAACAGCAAGACGCGCGTGGGCCGTTGAGTGTGTAAGCGACACTTCACCCCAGATCATCAGCAAGTGGAGCAGGCTTGTTATCGCGAGCAACCAAATCGAAGCCGCCACAGGAGGAGCCGTGCCAATATGGGGGTCGAGAATGTCCCGAGCGTTCGGACCGACAGTCCATAAAGTAATGAACAGCAGCACAGCCGAGCCCAGCAGCAACGCCTGCACAAGCAGATGCGGAGGCAGCAGCGGGTTTTGCCACATGTCGCGCGCCTTTGCTTGCGCAAAAAGAAAAGCCGTATAGATCGCGGTCATGATCGACAACGGAATTCCCGCGAGCATCAACCAACTTTGCAGTGTTCTTGATCCCAGCCAACTGGCAAGGAAATGAAGCGCGAGGACAAGCGTGTAGCCGGCAATGATGAATGCGCCTTTCACCAGCCAACTGCGCCACTGCGGTCGCGTGAAGATCAGATAGAAGCGCTCCGGATGTTCGAGGTCCCAGATTAAGAGCCCGCCAGTGATCGCCAGAAAGACGCCGGAAACAAGCGGCGTGGCCCAGAGCCAAATAGAATTGTTAACACTTAAGAATCCAAACCAGACGAGCAATGCCACAACGAGATACACACCAGCGGCAATCCCCTTGGTCCAGGTATAAAGGCTGACCTTCCAGTCCCAGGGAATCGCGTGCGCGACGTCATAGGAAAGCAGCGCCGCTGCCGAGCTGTTGTTGTAGTTTGGATTCCCGGAAACGACTTGCGACGAACCTTCCTGCTGCTCGCTCCACATGAAGAGTCCGCCGTCGGGTCGTCGTGCGGCGAGCGGATCGAGCGTCGACTGATGCGCGCCCTTGTAAAAAAGTTTCGGCAGCGTTTCCTTCTCGGGTCGCCTTACAGCGACCGCCTCGCGATTGACGATTTGCGAAACGTACGATTCGGTATCGTTCAAGTCGCCGATTAGAATTGCCTGCGTCGGACAGACGACCACGCACGCGGGCTCGAGACCCACGTCGATGCGATGCGCGCAGAAGTTACATTTCTCGGCTGAATGATCTTCGGGATTAATGAAAATCGCATCGTAAGGGCAAGCGGCCATGCAGGCTTTGCAACCGATGCAGATCGACTTATCAAAATCGACTATGCCATCGTCGCGCTTAAACATCGCGGTGGTGGGGCAGGCGGTGACGCATGGCGCATGAGCGCATTGGTTGCAACGCGTGACTTGATGTGCGCGGCGGGCCTGCGGAAAAATTCCTACATCAACATGCTTCACATAGGTGCGCGTCACCGAGAGCGGCACCAGATTCTCCGACTTGCACGCGGTGGTACACGCATGACAACCAATGCAACGCGTTTGGTCGATGACCTTGGCCCACTGCACCGCGCGATTTTGTGGTTCTTCGAGCATGCAAGCTCCGGTTCCAGGATTTTGCGGAGAGCGAACTATATCATGCAACTAAGAAAAGAAAACGTGCGCATTTAGTTGGAAACTAGCAGCCAGACAAGTCTGCGACACGAGTGCAGCATTGACAAAAGCACACAGGCATAAGAAATTAGCCTCGGATTATTTGTGGTTAGTTATTATGGTTTCATCAGGAGGTTTATCGATGCGTCTTACTATTTCCTTTTTTGCCCTTACGGTGTTTGCCCTCGGCGTGTTGACCGCTTGCAACTCCGCCGAGTGGAGGAATGCGCGAACTGCTTCCGGGGTCACGGCTCCACAAGCCGCTACACCAACCGCCGATGGTGTGCGACGCGTTACCGTTACCGAGCTGAAAGATTTGTTGGCAAAGGATGAAGCCATAGTTATCGACGTGCGCAACGAGGCTGCTTATAACAGCGGCCACATCAGGGGGGCGAAACTGATTCCGGAGGCTGAAGTCGTAAATCATATCGATGAGCTGCCGAAGAATAAATTGATTGTCACCTATTGCTCTTGACCAAACGAACATACGTCCGCCCGTGCGGTGGCCGATCTGAAAACAAAGGGTGTCTCAAACGCCGGCGCGCTACTTGGTGGTTTCGCTGCCTGGCAAAATGCAGGTCTCCCGGTCGATGCTAAAGCCGCGAGTCCGGCTCCCTGATCAATTAACCCGAGATGCACTGTTCCAACTGCGGATCCTACATCGCGCCCGGAGTGCGCTTTTGTTCCGGGTGTGGATCACCCGCCGACGATCCTGAAGCCACGCGAATTGTTCGTGCCCAGCGCGGTATTCCAGTTCCCGAGAACTACGACCGCGCCGCGGACGATGATCTGGAGCAGGTGATTTTCACCGTGCGTCCAACTTTGATCTTCATCAAGGTCGGTTATGCTTTGGCGATAGTGGGAGCGATTTCGCTTGTTATCCTCCTCGCGATGATCCAGATGCCGGTCTATATTTCGCTGCCGTTGGCCCTGTCGTTGCTTCTGATTCCGGCCTATTACCACCTCAAGCGAAACATGGTGCGGTACACTTTGACCGACTCAAAAATTGAGATCGATACCGGACTAATCGCCCGAACCACGCGCAACATTCCCCTCGCCAAGATTCAGGACGTGACCGTTTCCGCCAGCATTCCGCAACGGCTCCTCGGCTTTGGCGATTTGTTGATAGACAACGCGAGCGAGTTGGGCGGCACGACGATCCTTCGCAATATCACCCATCCCCGCCGCCACGCCGACCTTCTTTTGCGCGAACTCCGACGCCGGCATTAAACTGCTGGCCAGAACCTCCTGCCAACTGTCGTCAACGGCGGAACATCTAAAGAACTTCGGGTTCTAAAAGGGATACTTGATTTTCAAGAGGTAATGTTGTTGCTCTACCCCCAGTTCATAAGATTTTTGTCAGTGTTGGCGTTTGCGCTACTTTTATTCATACCGGTAGCTGGCCAAAGCCTGACAACCGACCCGGCAGCCAAACTATTGCCGGATAAGTTGGGAGAGTTTCGGGCTGCGGGCCCGCCGAGCAAGGTGACTCTTGAGGATTCCATTGAGCGTGGCGGCATCACTTCGGCAGCTAGTCGCAATTATGTCTCAAAAGATGGCAGACGTTTTTACGTTACCCTGGTCACGACCGTTTCCGACTCCGGGGCTTATGCGCTGCTTACGGAAGCCAAGTTGAGGGCCGAACACTTTGGAGACGATCACGGTACGGCTAACGCCGATATCGGAAGCGCGGGCTTTTCTGTTGGGAATGG
Source organism: Pyrinomonadaceae bacterium (assembly GCA_036009285.1). GTDB lineage: Bacteria > Acidobacteriota > Blastocatellia > Pyrinomonadales > Pyrinomonadaceae > PSRF01. The sequence goes on from DASYMB010000235.1 coordinate 19,292, forward strand.
ACTTGCCAACACCAATTTGTATTTCTTCAAAGGGCGAGCTTACGCCTCCCTTCATGAGGAGGGAAAACCGCGGAACGAGCAGGCCCTCTTGAACTTCGGCAAAACGCTTGCGGACGCGCTCGATAACGGCGCCGGAGAAATCCCGGTTCTCGTAAGGCACCTTCCTGATTGGCAGAATGTGCAATCACGGGTTTTATACGCGGTCAATCAAAACAGTCTAAAAAATCAGTTCAGCAATCAAGCAGTTATCGATGCGGTAAGTTTCGAGGGTGGAGCGGAAGCTGTCGTTGCGAGCTACGGTCCCGAGCAGCTCGCGATCGTGGAATTCAACACTGCTTCGCTGGCCACCGACAATAACCAACGCATTAGCGCAAAGATTCAGGAGTTGCAGGCCCAAGGCCAACCTGTCCCTTCGGCCTATCGTCGGGTTGGCAACTATGCGGTGTTTGTTTTTAACGCACCTAACCAGGAAGCGGCCGATAAACTAATCGACCAGGTGAAGTATCAGCAGGTGGTGCAATGGCTGGGGGAAAATCCCTTCTCCTATGAAAAAGCGACCAGGGAATTCACCGAGACTACCCTGGGAGTTTTTGTTTCCGTAGTAAAAGCGTCGGGTCTGGCTCTGGTGACCTGTCTCGCGGTCGGTGGCTTGTTCGGTACGCTGCTATTTAGAGCCAGGCGTTCGCAGCAGCGGGCCCGCGCGGCGTATTCAGATTCCGATGCGATGCTCCGGCTAAACCTGGATGAGTTGACTCCGGAATCCGAGCCTGGCCGGCTACTCGGGCGTGGAAACTAGATCCTTCGCCTTTGTAAGAAAAAAACGCTGGTGCTAAGCCAGCGCTTTTCTATGCATCTTACTTAAAACTAATGCGGGCTGCTGATCTTCCTGGGAGGCTCCCCCAAGCCCCGTCAGGACGTCGATCAGCAGCACCGCAATGATTGCTCATTGATTGCGTGCAAGCGTTAACTCCGTTCCCCCGAAAGAGCCACCGCCTACTTTTTCAAACGTGAGAGGACGCCTCCCCCAAAGCTTCCACTCACCGCAATCCTGAGCCTGACCCGATTACCCTTTATCTACCCTTCTTGTTCGGATTTGTCTTGGCAATGAGCGTGCCAATTGCGAGAAAGGAGTCTGCGAACGGATGGTTTGATATTTTCCTAGAAAATCGAGCGAGTGCGCGATCAGCCATCGCTGGAGGTGGGCCAGGCGCGCGTACAGCTTCAATACGTCCGGCACTTCCTAGCGAACGATAATCGCTCGCTGCTGTAGGACAGACATTCCTGTCTGTTCATATTTGTCAGAACCGCCTGCGGTAGCGGGCGGGCAATGGTCGGTGGACCCACCCGCTACCGCAGGTGGTTCTGACCTTTTGTGCAATCCGCGCGTTAATTCGCGGCTAATTTAGTTCACGGCTAATTTGGTGAAGAGCCTTTATCAATTCATCTATCTCTTCCAGCGTGTTGTAAAAATGAGGCGAGATTCTAAGCCGATCGCCACGCGGAGCCGTAATAATGTTTCTCTTCTTCAGGTGAGCGTAAAGATCCATCGAAGTAAGTCCAGCCGTGTGACGTACACAAACAATTTGAGATTTTTCCATTGGTCGCCGCGAGCTGACCACCTCGTAACGAGTGTCCTGAAGCTGTTCACACAGACGATCTGTAAGCATTTCGAGGTGTGATTGGATCGGGCTGATGCCCACTTCGTTCAGGAGGTTCAGGCTCGCTTCCAACCCATGTATCAGGGCGACCGGACCCGTGCCGGTTTCCCAGGCAAGCGTTCCCCGGTTCCATCCCTGCGCGAAATTTCCATAATCTTCCGGATTGGGAACGCTGGTCCAGCCTACCAGCGTTGGCTGGATACGCTCGCGCGCCCGAGTGGAAAGGTATAGCAGACCCACTCCTTCGGGCGTCAGCAGCCACTTATGACAAGCCGCCGCGGCGACGTCGACGAGCTCAGATTCGACGTCGATAGGAATTACCCCCAGTGCCTGAATCACATCAACCACCAGCAGCGCATCGTGGACACGAGCAGCGCGCCCGATGCGCTCCAGGTCTGCACGAAAGCCCGAAGCGTACTGAACCTGGCTAATGGCGACCAGGCGAGTTTTGCTATCAATCAATGCGATCAGTTCATCGATACCCACGCGACCCTGCCGCTCTTCACAGAGACGCACTTCCACACCCAACGTGTCTCGAATGCGTAGCCAGGGATAAAGGTTTGAAGGGAACTCGTTACGGAAGGTCACGAGGTTATCGCCCGGGCGCCAATCAAGGCCGTTTGCCACGGTGGAAAGTCCGTCGGAAGTATTTCGCACGAACGCGACTTGCTCTGCGCGGGCGCCAAGCAACTCGGCGACAAGCCGGCGGGCGTTTTCTTTAACTGCAATCCAATTCCGAAAGTTTACCGATCCGTTTTCGGAAACGTCCGCCAGTTGCGACTGAATCGCCTTCAGTGTCGGAATGGGCGGCGCGGAAACAGCAGCGTGGTTCAAATAGATAACGCGCTCAGTAACTGGAAAGAGCGCGCGCAAGGTGTCGTTCATGATGGTCAGTTCAAGCAGAAGCCCGACCGTCAGGGAGGGCTCATGTTTTCACAACCCAGGAGCCCTTCCTGACGGTCGGGCTTCCGCTTGCTTTTCTAAGGGGCAAAGGCCCGGCCGTAAAATTCCTTGTACAGCCAACCGAGCACACGGGCTTCGGCGGTGCACAGCGTCTCCAGCCAGCAGTTGATCAGAAAGTCGTGACGTCCGCGCGCGGAAGGAATCTTTTCAGCTTCTTTCACCACCGAGCCACCGCTATCGAGATCCAGTTTATAGGCCTCAGCAGTTGATTCGTTGGCCTTCGACGCTGTATCAAGCGCATTGAGAAGTTGGCTGATCCACGCATGAAGCGCGCGCTCCGTGTCGTTTTCAGCGAGCGCTTGAATGATGCCGATGGCCAGACGATCCTCAGCTTGTTTGAAATCAAAAACTACTTCGCCCGCGCTGCGGCTCTGCTGCTGTTTCCACTGAAAGACCTCCTCAACGTTACGGTGCTTGATAATTGCGACGCGTTGATCGTAGTCCAGAAACCATTGAATGACCTCGGGAACGGAATCGAGATCGACGTTGCCGCGCGAGTCGCGCTGCAAGGGTGGAGGGTTGAGCGGAGATTCTTGCTGAGTAGTACCACCGTTATCTGAAGTTGATCGTGAAATTCCAGTACTCCCCATTGGTCTAACCCTGTGTGTTGCCGGCCAGCTTCAATTCAAACTCCGGCGTTACTTCCCCAACGATGTCTCCCCGGCGATTGCGCACCGGGAAAAAAGCGTAGCGCGCCACGGCCTCTAACGATTCATCAGCCAGGATTCCGAGCTGCCTTAGCGACTCGATCACGACCGTTGGTCGAGCACGGTGGTCGTCGCCATCCTCAATTTTCAGGGCTAGCCCCAGCCCGCGCGGCCAATCTGCAGAAGGCAATATGCCGACAGTGTAGACACCTTCGGCGCCTACCTTCGAGACCAACCGACCTTTCGCCGCGCGCATGATCTCCGTATCGAGACGATCCGCAGTGCCGCCGATTAATTCAGGATAGGAGGTCATTGCGGAAACGATTCGCGCGCAAGCATCTCTTGTCTTTCCCTCAAACTCCGCGGGCGGCGAGACGAGGCGCGCGTACATGAGCGCCATCGCCTTCACCGTAATTCCAAACACCGGAACACCACAGCCATCCACGCCGACGGCGATGTCTTCGATAGGAACTCCGGAAAACTGCGCCACGGTTTTGCCGATCGCGAGTTGGACCGGGTTCGTCGGCTCGTCGTAAGTCTCGATGGGCGCACTCAGATGCAGAGCCAACGCTAACATCCCCGCGTGCTTGCCGGAACAGTTATTCTGCAACACGTTTGGCTTTTCGTTTTTTTCACGGAGCCGCCGAGCTACCGCCGCGGCGAAGGGTTCATGTGTGCCACACTTCAAAGCTTCAGGTTCCAAACCGATCTTCTCTAGCATCGACGCGGCTATCTCGGTGTGAATCGGTTCGCCGCTGTGCGATGCGCACGCGAGGGCAATCTCTTTTTCACTGAAACCAAAGCGATCCGCGGCGCCAGATGCGATAAGCGGAATTGCCTGATGTGGTTTAGCGGAAGAACGCAGGTAGGTGACTGTTTCAGGTCGACCGAGGTGGGCGACCAGAGTTCCGTCAGGTTCCACGGCAACGACGTGGCCGCGATGCCGTGATTCAGTGATACCGCCCCGCCTCACCTCCACCAGCGGTTCAGCGGACGGGATCTCTATGTTGTTTTCAGACGGTTGCCTTGACACCTGCATAGTAGTGCGGAAGACCTCGCCAGTTCGAAGATAAGTTTGACCTGATTATGTTACCACGGGTTTCACAGTGACTGTTGCTGCGGTGATGCAGGTCACAGACCGAAAAAATAGTAATGGCCTTCCGTAAGTCAAAGACTTACCGCGCACCGGAGGTCAAAGACTGTCGCTAATCGAAGTCACTCTCTTCCGGCAGCACAATCAACATAAAAGTCCCGCACGATTAATCCCGAACAAATAAAAAAGGCAGAAGGTTTGACCTTCTGCCGTGGAATTTCTGAACGCTTCTGCTTTTCTGAAAGCTTACGCTTTAGCCTTTCGTAGTCTTCCGAGATCTCCTGGCTCCATAGCTCAGTACAGTTAACTTCACCGTACGTTTTCCAAATCGCATAGCCTCGCTCGAGCTGGGCGTCCAGATGTCGATGCGACGGCCGCGGATTGATCCGCCGGTGTCAGCGACGAGATATTCACCGCTGTACCCGGGATGTTCAAGTCTCACGCGCGAACCCAGCGGTAACACTGACGGGTCGGCGGCAATTAAACCTCTGCTCACCATGCGACCGCTCGCGGTTCTCCCTTTCAGACTATATGCGGTAGCGACGTAAGGCGCGGCTGCTACGAGAGCTTTCGGCTCCTCGACTATCCGGCTCCGTTCAAGGGAAGCTGAATCCGTTGCGCGAGTCTCCTCTTCAAACTTGCCCACCGTCCCAACCGGAGTCAGCTTAGCTTCTTCTTTTTGTAACCGAGACTGAGAGAGAGGGGTGTCTGCTATTGAAGGCGTTGCCGAGAAAACTATCAAACCAACGAGAAGTGCAGTCGCAATGATTACGCTTCTACCAACTATTGCTTTCATTGTCGGGTCTCCTGTCCGAGGTGGAATACTTCTCAGCGCTCTGCGCGAGTCTGTTCTTTCCTAAGACTCGACCTCCGGCCCAAGGAGTTGAGAGCAACGTCGGCCGGAGTTGGGGGCTTGCATCCTTGATGCATGCGCTGAAAACCCAAATGCGCGGTAAAACAAAAACAAGCGAGTAGAACCCCCGCTTGTTTCGGCATGGAAACTAGCATAGGGGTTAGGGAGTGTCTAGCGACGTGAGAGGCCAAAAAGCCCGAAAATACCAGCAAACTTCTGTAACTACTGAAATGTTTAGAGTTACAAAAGTGTTGGAAATGTGACCGAAAGGTTTCAGTACGGATCGAGGTTCGGAGAGCGATTTCGTGGCTGGTTAAGCTAGGTTTCGAGGAAATTTTCCAGGACTCTTTGTCCATCCGGGTGCTCGCCATCGAAGAGTTCGGGATGGAATTGCACGCCAAACAGCGGACGATCCTTGTGTTCCATTGCCTGGATGGAACAGGTTTCGTTGGAGGCGGTGCAACGGAAACCTTTGGGTAGTTTCTTCACTTCGTCAAAGTGTGAATGCCAAACGGTTATTTCCCGCGGCAGGTCCTTGAAGATGCCGGCGCCGCTGGTTTCCACGGGGAAGTATCCTCGTTCGCGTTTCGCACCTGCATAACCTTCGCCCGGCTCAAGCCGCGCCATCAAATCAATAGGGGCACCGAACGCCAGCGCGATTTGCTGATGCCCGCCACAAACTCCGAGCATCGGTTGCGGCGCTTTCTTTATCACTTCCAGCACGCCGGCGAGTAAGTTGGAAGTGTATTTGTCCCAGGGATGACTTTGCCCACTCAGAATAATATGCGAAGGGTTGAGCGACTTGACGCGTTTGAGGGAAACGGCGTGAAAGGGCTCGGTGAGTATTTCAACTCCCTCGCGCATGCGACCCAAAACTGCTCGCAGTTCCCGAGGGCTTGCTCCCTGGCCGTCAAGCGTGTTGTCGACGAGATAAATCAGCGCTGCGGTAGTCACTTCGGAATTCCTGCCGCCTCCCAGCCGTTTGGTTTCATCCCCAGGGAATAAAGCTTGCCGTTGAAGGCCCCGATATAGATGCGGCCGTCCAGGACCGCAGGCGTGGCGTTGATGTTTTCTCCGATTTTTAGTTCACCGAGTAGTTGGCCGTCTTTGGCCGACAGCATATAAATCCAACCAGTCTTATCTCCAAACACCAGCCGCCCGTCGATCACCGGCGCCGTACCCCAGACAGGTCCGCGCATCAGATGTTGCCAAACAACTTCCCCTTTAGCCGCGCTCAGGCAATACATGAATCCATTATTTGAGCCGATGTAAATCCGGTCCTTCAATACGATAGGGCTGGCCCAGAAGCCGCTGCGCTCTTTGTAGTTTTTGCTGAATCCGCCTTCAGCTTTGAACTTCCAAACCGGCTCGCCCGTTTGTTGCCGGAAACAATAAACGTACCCATCCTCGGCGGCTGTGTAAACAAAACCGCCGGCCACTGCAGGTGTCGAGTCTGAATCCGCACCGATGCGAGCTTTCCAAATGGTGGAGCCGTCGTCCGGGTTGAGGCAGTAAAGATCGCCGTGTTCCGTGCCGATGTAAATTCGGTGGTCCACCATCGAGAAACTGCCCTCCATCGAGCCGAGCCACTCGGTCTTATAGATCAGCGAACCATCTGCCAAACTAAGACAATAAAAGAAACCATCTTCGCTGCCGAAGTAAACGCGTCCATCAACTACGGCGGAAGAACAATCGACTTCAAACCCGGTCTTGTAATCCCAGACGAGCGTGCCATCCTGTTTATTCAGGCAATAGACGTGATGGTCCAACCCGCTGGCGATGATCCGATCGCCCGCGATTGTGGGTGTGGCTTTGAAACTATCTTTCGCTTTGTATTTCCAGATGAGACTGCCATCGTGAAGGTTGATGCAATACACGTTGCCGTCCGCCGAAGGAAAGTAAACCCGGTCGCCTTCAACCGACGGTTGACCGGGCCACGAGGTGCCACCCCACGGATCTTTGTGCAGGCTGCCACTGATAAGATCGGTTTCATACTCCCAAACAATTTCGAGTGGACCGTCTTCCCATGGACCAGTGCCATAAAAATTGCGCTCGCGATTGCCCAGCCAGTTTGAAACACTGGCCGCGACGGGCGGCGCTTTTGCAGCGGCCTTTGGTTCCGCAATCGTTTCTTTTATGAGTTTGCCGGCGCAGGCGTTGAGAGATAGCAAAACCGGAAATAGAACGAGCAGCGATGCCGGTCGGGTGAGAAAGCGGCGCAACCAGGCAGATTTCTTAACAGGAGAGTTCATGGGGGAAGAAGCGAATAATTACTTGTAAAGCAAACTGTTAGTTTGCGGTGATCCGGGGTCCGGGACTGAGTGGCAATTAAACTACGCAAACTAGCAGTTTGCGTTACTTGGAACCGAGCTTAGGGAGTTTCGCTCAACCAGTCACCGCCATAAATTACTTCAGCTATGCCGGTGATGACAACCGCTTCATCGCCGCGCCACTTAATCGTGGCCCGCCCGCCCGGCATCAACACCGCTACCAGCCTTTCGGTTTCGCCTTTTATCATCGCTGCAACAGCCGCGGCACACGAGCAGGTCCCGGAGGCCTCGGTTTCCCCGACACCGCGTTCCCATATCCTCAACTCGATCGTGTCCCTATTCTCGACGCGCACGAAGACCACGTTTGTACGCTCTGGAAACTGCTTGTGATGTTCAATCGCCCGCCCGAGCCTGCGCCAGTCGAGCGCGTCGAAGTCGTCGACAAAGATGCAGCAATTTGGGTTTCCCATCTGCAAGGCGGTTACGGGAAACGACTCGCCATCAACCTCAAGTTGGTAGTCGACCACTTTTCGGAGCGGCTCGCCAGTGATCATTGGTATCGAACCGGAATCAAACTTAGGTTGGCCCAGCTCCGAATCAAACACATACCGGCCTTTGCCATCGTGCTCCCGCAGCGTATATAGCTTGATTCCCGCGCGCGTGTTCAGCCGCAGCTCCTCGGCGCTCCAGAGTTGTTTGTAATAGAGATACGCGGCGGCGCATCTCGTGCCATTGCCTGAAAGCGAGGCTTCACTGCCGTCCGGATTGAAGATGCGAACCTGAAAATCAGCGTCCCGAACTTCGGAGGGACTAACGATGGCGATCCCGTCCGCGCCGGCGCCGTAGTGTCGATTGCAGATGCGCCGCGCGAATTCGCTAAGCTGAGCGGCAGAGACGACTTCGGCTAGCACGAGATCGCTCAGTTCAATAACGATATAGTCGTTGCCAAAACCGTGAAATTTGATGAACCGAGGAGGCATATTTTTCGGCGGCAGCCCGACCGTTAGGAAGGGCTTGGTTCTTGGAACCCTGACGCGCCCGGGCCCTTGCTCACGCGCGGGCTTCCGTTAGCTCGCGCTACTCGAGGTGGCGAAGAGTTTTTTGAAATACTGCGTGAGCGCGGGCTCGACGCCGAGCAGTCGTTCATAAACTGTTAACTGGCCGCGATGATACATCTCATGGGCCACACCAGAGTTTAGAAAATCCAACTTTGAAACTTCCTTGCCATCGAAGCGCTGCATCGTGTCGCGCAGCCCGTCGCCGCAAGCGCGAATTGAAGCCTCGGAAGTTTCCATGCTGCTTCTGAGAAGCTCAAGCAAACCATTCTTGTCTGTAATCGCTTCCACCTCGGGAGCATATTCCGTGACGTGATCGGCGAACGACTGTCTCCTCAAGTTCGTTTCAGCGCGGCATGATTCACCCACCAGCATCTTCTGCGTTTGAACAATATGCTGCAGCAGTTCCGTGATGCTGCGCGTTTCAGGCGCAGCACGAAACGAGAACCGATCTTCCGGAACCTGGGAAGCCTCCTTGATAAGTCCGGTCCTCACTTCATTCCAGCTTTCGATGAGATGTTCAATGGACATTACTCGCTCCTTCTGTGATTGCGTAAAGCAAACTGTTAGTTTGCGAAGGGTTCGTTGCCACTTAGTTGAGCCTTGCCTACGGAAGCAAACTATCAAACACCCCAGCCGGGCTGCCCGGCCGGGAAGCACCTTTGCTTTATTACTACGGCCTCCCGGCGAACGACGCCAGCAGCACCGCGATCGGATCGATACAGCTCGCGCGCACGTCCGCATCTTCAGGATAATTGTTGACCATGATCGAAAACGCCAGGTCTTCCCCCGCGGCGTCGCGGACGTAACCCGACAAGCTGGCCGCCGAACTCAGCGTCCCGGTCTTGGCCCGCAGATTATTTTCCGCGAGCGTGCCTTTGAAACGATTTCTGAGCGAGCCATCAACGCCGGCTATCGGCAATGCATCGCGAAAGGCCGACGCGTAACGATGTCGATGCATGTAAGTGAGCAACTGCAGGGTCGCCTCGGCCGTAACCATGTCGTTGCGCGAGAGGCCAGAGCCGTCACTCAGCACCAATGAATTTGGACTGAGTCCCGCCTCTTTGAGAAAGCTCTTCACAACTTCACGCCCAACCGCTTCGCTGGTGCGACTGGTCGTCGTTGACGCTTCTCGTGGAATCGTCGTTCCCAACGTTCGTAGCATTAGTTCGGTGTAAAGGTTCTGGCTCGGCTTAAGTGTTTGCGCCGCAATCAGGGCGAGCGGCGGCGACTGAAAACTCACCAGCTCAACGAGGGTCGGACCTGCGGATGTTGTAGACATCAGCCCGGGAACGCCTTTGGGGATAATGCTCTCGCCCGTCTGTGCATCGACGGTTCGCGACTTGCCGGTTACCGTCACACCCTTGCGGGCCAATGCATCACGCAACAGATAAACAAACAACTGCGCCGGGTCTGTGATGCCAACTCCGGCAGTGTAGCCTCTGTCGTCGAGCGCAATGCTGCCGCTGATGGTCATCGTATTCTGACCAAGATCTCGATACACACTCAGATCACGCCGGCTACCTTTTGCACTAGTAGTCACGCGATTGGAAATCCTCAGCAGCGGATCCGGAGGCCCGGTAGTAATCACCGCAGGTTTGCCGACTTCAGGCGCGGGCTTCACCGACAGGTCGAGCGCATTATCATTCACTGTTAAGGCGCTTACTTCCGCGCCGAACCACCATTGAAGGTCTTCCCATTCCCAACCCGAACCGTAACGCGGGCCGGTGAAATAACTTTCATCT
>DASYMB010000236.1:0-6105 GCA_036009285.1 Pyrinomonadaceae bacterium
CTTGAAACTCGAAACCCTGATGTCAGCCCGTCGTAAAAAACACAACCGTCGCCGTCAGAATGATGTTAAGAATCGCGACCGGCATCAGGAACTTCCAGCCGAAGTTCATCAGTTGATCGAAACGAAATCGTGGCAGCGTGCCGCGCAGCCAGATGTACAAAAACAGAAAGAACAATATCTTGGCGAAAAAATAAAAGACACCCAGGAGGGGAAACTGCGCCACACCGGGACCGTTCCAGCCACCGAGGAACAGCGTGGTCGCCAGCATCGAGACCGTGATCATGTTGATGTATTCAGCGTTGAAGAACAGCAAAAACTTGATCGAACTATATTCAGTATGAAAGCCGGCGACCAGTTCCGTCTCTGCTTCCGGCAGATCGAAAGGTACGCGGTTCGTTTCGGCGATCGCGGCTATCAGGTAAAGAATAAAACCAAGCGGCTGATAGAAGATGTTCCACTGCAGGCCGAACCAGCCTGATTGTTGTTCGACAATTTGATAGATATCGAGCGTGCCGGAAATCAGGATCACGCCGATGAGTGACAAGCCCAGCGCCAGCTCATAGGAGATCATCTGCGCGGAGGAGCGCAGTCCGCCCATCAGGCTGTACTTGTTGTTTGACGACCAGCCGGCGAGGGCAATCCCGTAAACGCCCACTGAGGTAACGCCGAGCACGTAAAGCAGTCCCACATCGAAGCGTGCAATCACCAGTTGAATAGTGCCGATGAAAGGAAGCGTGATCGTCGGTCCAAACGGATAGACGATGATGGCCATGATAGCGGTGATAATGGCAATCATCGGTGCCAGCAGGAAGACGAAGCGCGTCGACTGATCGGGGACCAGATCTTCCTTCATCATGGTCTTGATGAAGTCGGCAAACGGTTGCAAGACGCCCCCATACCCCACTCGGTTTGGCCCAAGCCGTCCCTGAATGAATGCCAGCACCCGCCGCTCGGCAAGAACGGTAGCAGCACAGAGCAGCATGATCGTAAGAAAGGCAATCGTAATGGCCACGATCACCACCACCGAGTGAATGTATGGGTTGTTCCAGTCCATCATTGGTAAATCGTGAATCGTAAATGGTAAATAGATTAGCCACGGTACCGTTCGGCTCTATTTACCATTCACCATTTACTATTTACTGGTTGCAGCTACCTCCGCGCGCAGGTCCGCGTCTACCGTGATCTGGTAGAGCGGTGACACCCTGACCGTTTCCGGTCGTGGATTACCTGCAGCCAGCAGATGAAACTGTGGCACCTTGTCTGTCAGAGTTCCAATCTTGAATAGTTCGTGACCAACTTGCGGGGTGACATTGATTTTTTCACCCGACTCGGGTAACGCCTGCACGGCGTCGCGGAGCACGGTCAACTCCGGACCGAGATCGCGTTGCTCCACAACTGGGTACTTCGCCTGCACCGGGTTGGATTCATCCTTGAGCACCGGGTAGCGCATTCCGGTGTAAGCCGGTACACGCTCGGCAATTTCGTTAAAGACCGCACTCGCCGACATCTCAAAACCAAAGTTCATGCCCAACTCCGTCGCCAGTTGCGCAGTTATCATCCAGTCAGCCTTCGCTTGATTTACCGGCGGAATCGACTGGCGCACGCGCTGCACAAAGCCGTCGTTGTTGGTGTACGTTCCATCGATCTCGGCAAACGAAGCCGCCGGCAGCACGACGTCCGCGAAGGCCGTGGTGTCGGTTTCAAAAAGCTCCTGAACCACCAGGAACTCCAGTTTACTCAGCGACTCTTCGCGACCGCTCAACTGCTCCGGCAGAAAACCTCCCGCCACGTAAAGCGCGCGAATCGTATTGCCCGCGGCGTCGAGCATTTGCGTCGCGCTCACAGGGCCGCCCGTCATTCCCATGTCATGCGCGCCGACGCTGTTGTTGTAGAGCGGCAAAGGATGCAGCAGTACGCGCCGGCCTTCAGCGCGAAACGCGTACGGCAATTGGGCCACTACGGCCTGCGCCGCCGCACTTAATTCGCCGGCAAAAACTATTACCAGATCTCCCTGCGTTTCGACGATCGTCTGGCCCAGGGTCTGAAGTTCATTCGCCTCAATCCCAAGCTTCGCCAGTGCTAAAGCTTCGTTTGCTTTGCTGGCTAAGGCGAGCACTGCCGCAGCTTCAGTCCCCGGTCGGATGTGAATGAACTGCGCCGCCTGCTCGGTTAATCTAATCGGCGTGCTGTTGATAACGATCAGCTTTGCGCCGCCGTTGCGAACAGCCTGGCGAATCTGTTTGCCGGTGAGCGGTTGCAACTCTTCCGGCTCGCCGCCGATTAACAGAATGGTCTTCGCGTAGCGAATATCGCGATGCGTCGCCAGCGGCGCGCCGAGATTGTCGAAAAAGGGTTTCAGACTATTGCGGTCCGTCGTGGTGTAGTTATTGGTTCCGACCAGCTCAGTCGCAAATTTGTGCAGCAGGTAATTCGCTTCATTGGTAATGCGCGGGCTGCCGACTACGCCGAGTGCGTCCCGTCCGTGTTCGTCGACGACGGCATCGAGCTTTTGCGCGACGTGGCGAATCGCTTCGTCCCAGGTCGCGGGAATAAGCTTGCCGCCTTTCTTGTAACGAATTAGCGGCGTGCGTATTCGCGCCTCGTGATTCACGAATGGATGGCCGAAGCGGCCTTTGATGCAGAGAAACTCGCCGTTGAGTCCATTGACGTAGCGATCGCGCGCTACGATGCGCATCAGATCCCCGCCGCGCGAACCGAGCGACATCTGGCAGCCATCCGAACAGTAGGTGCAGGTAGAAATAGTTTGCGTTAGCTCCCAGGGGCGCGCTTGGTGGCGATAAGTGCCGTCGAGGAGCGTGCCGGTGGGACAAACTTCGATGCAATTGCCACACTGCGAACAGTCGAGCCAGCCGCCGTAGGTTCCGATTACGGTATTAGCGCCGCGGCCGCCGGCTTCGATCGCGTCTTCGCCCATCCACTCGTCGCAGACGCGCGTGCAACGCTTGCAGAGAATGCAGCGCTGCGGATCGTTTGCCACCATCGGCGAAAGATATCGCTCGGGCTGGTAGTTCTTTTTCTCGGTAAAGCGTTCTTCGAGTCCGCCCCAGTCAAAAGTCATTTCCTGCAATTCACACTCACCACCGCGATCGCAGACGGGACAATCAAGCGGATGGTTCGCGAGCAGAAACTCGAGCATCGAGCGCTGCGCCTTTTCAATCTCATCGCTCTCGGTGGTTACTACCATGCCGTCGGTGCAGATGATGGTGCACGAAGTTTGCAGCTTCGGCATCTTCTCGATCCGCACCAGACACATGCGGCACGACGCCTGCAGCGCGAGGTCAGCGTAATAGCAGAAGGACGGAATGTCGAAAGCCTTGTCGCGACAGACGTCGATCAACCGCGCGCCTTTCGGCACGTCAAACTCTTTTCCGTTGATAGTTACTTTGATTACTTCAGTGCTCATCGTTTGGGAAACTTCTTGAAATAAAAATCCTCACGCGTAATGCCCAGGTCTTCAATCATGTCATCGATGATTCCTCGGGGAACATCGCCAACATGGTAGGCATAAGTGATCAAGCGGTCGAGCCGAAACGGATTAGAAAAATGACGATGGCTACCAGTCGTTCGCACAAGTTCACAACCAATTTGTTTGAGGCGTCGCTCCAATTCCCTGCAGTTGTAAGACGGGTATCTCGCCACGATTAAGCAATCAGCACAAATTTGTCCCGAAAGGCAGCCGGTATTGGCTGACCGGTTTCCATAAGGGATTCAAGATGCGCTTTAGCCGCTTCTTGAAAACGCAGGATTGCCTCCCCGCGATCTTTGCCCTGCGCATGACAACCTGGGAGCAGCTTAGACTTGGCGACCCAGACGCCGTCCTCGTCTTGCCGAACTTCAATTTTCTTTAGTGGAACTATCATTGTTGCCCGTCACTACACGTTAGTTCTTGCTGATGTATCGTTCGACAACATTCACCAGGGCACTGATACGCTCATCGGTTTCGGCTGATTTCTTCGCAATTGCTTCGAATGTCGCCGCGACTTGCTCGAATCGAGCATTGACGCGGTCGAATCCCTTGTTCATTTGCTCGTTCGTCTTTGTTATCTCCTGTTCATGCATCTGAGCGAGCGTAAGCAGTGCAGCGATGGCTTGATCATTTCGATCCATCCGTGCCTCAGCCTTTGTGTGACGTTCTGCAAAGCCAGCCTGCTGTTCGATAACCGTGTTCAAGATGTTCTTCATTCTTAGATATTCTTCTTCAGTCATGACGTTATCCTCATATACCGACGCTCGGTTCCATTGAAGAAACCAGATGCCTCTTGAAATCTTCCGGGAATCTTTTAATCGCTGACTGAATCGGCCACGCCGCCGCGTCGCCCAACGGGCAAAACGACTTGCCCTCGATGTTGTCGCAGAGATCTAACATAAGCTGCACGTCTTCCGGACGGCCGCCACCGTCTGCGATGCGCCGGAAAACTTTGACAAGCCAGTCAGTCCCTTCGCGACAAGGTGTGCACCACCCGCATGATTCGTGCTTATAAAACTCAGTCAGGTTCTTAGTCGACTCAAAAATGTCTACGCTCTCATCCATCACGATGAAACCGCCCGAGCCGACACTCGAACCGCCCGTCACCAGTCCCTCGTAGTCCATGCGCACGTCTTTGCCGATGATTTGATCCGCGCGCATGATGTAAACGGATGAACCACCCGGAATCACCGCTTTGAGTTTGCTTCCGTTGAGCATCCCGCCGCAGTCTTCCATGATGAACTTTTCCATATCGTCGTAGCCCATCGGCAGTTCGTAAACGCCGGGCCGATTGACATGGCCGGACACTGACCAAAGCTTGGTGCCGCCGCTTTTTTCCGTTCCCAGTTTCTGATAAGCCTCGCCGCCCAGCTTGATAATGTCGGGCACGGCGGTCAGCGTCTCGACGTTATTAACAACGGTCGGGCTCGCATACAAACCCGACACGGCAGGGAAGGGAGGCTTCATGCGTGGATGGCCGCGCATTCCTTCGAGCGAACTCAACAGCGCGGTCTCTTCACCACAGATGTAGGCGCCCGCGCCAGTGTGCGTATAGATTTCAGAAGAGAAATCCGAGTCGAGAATATTCTCGCCAAGTAGTCCGGCAGCGCGGGCTTCATCGAGCGCGCGATCCATAATTTCGATCAGGTAACGATATTCGCCGCGCGTGTAGATGTAATTCGTTTTCGCGCCCAGGGCGTAGGCCGCGATCAGCATGCCTTCGATCAGCAGGTGCGGATCGCGCTCCATCAGGTAGCGATCTTTGAAAGTACCCGGCTCGGATTCGTCGGCATTGCAGACCACGTACTTTGGTTTCGGCGAATCTTTGGGAACGAAACTCCACTTCATCCCGGTGGGGAAGCCGGCGCCGCCACGCCCGCGAAGCGCCGACTTCTTCACTTCGTTGATAACGTCGTCAGGCGACATGCCCGACAACACTTTCCGTAGCGCCTCGTAGCCGCCGTGCTGTCGGTACACGTCGAGAGACGCGGAGTTTTCGAGCTGAACTCGCGCGAGCTGAAGTGGTTCACATCCGATGGCGCCGATAAACATTGATTAGTAAATGGTGAATCGTAAATAGTAAATTATTGAGCTTGGTTCTTTGTACCTGGGGCTTTGCTTTCCGTATTGTGAACTTAGAGCAGCGTTACTTCAGTCATCAACACAAAGTACAAAGCTCAAAGTACAAAGTTCTATATTAACGAATCCAGAATCTGATCGACCTTCGCCGGTGTCAGGTTCTCGTGGTAATCAAAACCAATTTGAAACATTGGAGCGGTCCCGCACGAACCCAGACACTCAACGAGGGAAACCGTAAATCTGCCGTCAGTTGTGGTTTCGCCGGGCTTAATTTCGAGTTTTCTACAAACGTGTTCCGTGATTCCAGGTTCACCCATGATCTTGCACGAAAGGGTCTTGCAAATCTGAATGTGATACTTGCCAACCGGCTCCGTATGAAGCATCGAATAGAAGGTGGCAACTTCCCAGATGTCAGTAATCCTCAAAGCCAAACGCTTCGCCAGATACGCAACCCCGGGCGGATCGAGATAGCCGCGTTCGCGTTGCACGATGAACATGAGCGGCAGGATGGCGGAACGCATCATCGGATACTTGGCAAA
>DASYMB010000237.1:0-20993 GCA_036009285.1 Pyrinomonadaceae bacterium
GCGGCTGAAGTCCTAAGCAGTGCTTTGTCTACTTACGCCGGCCGTCTTCTCTTAGGGCCTGCGGGCATAGTCGTGATCAAGGCACGAAGCACAGTATTCACTGATTCAGGTGTAGTAAACACCTCCGACACCTCGGGATCCAGAAGTACCACCACTCGGTCTTTGCTTATCCGACCAGCAAATCGATTGGGCTTGGCCTGGTTGTAGTCGAAGCTATACTCCGGCGACATCTCTTCCGACTTATTACTGCGGGCTTTTGCGGTCAACGGCTTCTTCATAATCCTTTCGTTCTTTCCTGGTTGGCAAACGAGCACTGATAATGCGAATCATTTCTTCGGGTAGCTCGGCGAAACAGATCAACAGTAACCGATCTCTTATAGAGTGTCCGATGATAATCTCACGCTTTTCAGTCATTGAATGTACTTCATCGTCAAAGATCCGGCCTAGTGAATCACGGAAGACGGTGGCCGCCTCATCAAAGCTGATGCCGTGTTTAATTTGATTCGATCTGGCTTTATCGTCGTCCCACTCGAACCGATAGCTCATTTTGGCTCAACCATTTTTCTTTTCAAAATCTTTCATAAACGCGACGAGCGCTTCCACGCCGGCGAGTGGGAAGGCGTTGTAGATCGAAGCGCGAATGCCGCCCACGGAACGGTGCCCTTTCAGTCCGTCAAGTCCTTGCGCGGTTGCTTGCGCTGCGAACTTCTTTTCGAGTTCTTCAGTAGGAAGGCGAAAAGTAACGTTCATGATCGAGCGCGCGTCGGCATCGGCGTGGCCGCGATAAAAATCAGTCGAGTCAACAGCGTCGTAAATTAACTGCGCTTTCGTTTCGTTCTCGCGATGCATAGCTTCCAGTCCGCCTTTTTCCAGCAACCATTTGCAGACGAGACTGATGATGTAAATGCCCCAGGTGTTCGGCGTGTTGTAGAGAGATTTGTTTTCGACATGCGTGCGATAGTCGAGCATCGTGTGAAGTCCATCAGGAATACGCCCTAGCAAATCATCGCGGACGATAACGAGGGTCACACCACTGGGCCCCATGTTCTTCTGCGCGCCCGCATAGATGAGCCCATACTTTTCCACCGGAATTGGATGCGACAAAATGTCGGATGAAGCGTCGGCAACCAGCGGCACCTGGCCCACCGCAGGCTCCTGCTTCCACTCAACTCCTTCGATCGTTTCATTCGTGGTGATGTGAACGTAGGCGCTCTTCGGATCCAGCTTGAGCTCATCACTTCCAGGCACGCGGGTGAAGCCCCCGTCCGCCATGTTGGCCGCAACGTTGGCGACGCCGGCGCGTTTCGCTTCCTTCAGAGCTTTCTTCCCCCAACTGCCCGTGATGACGTAATCAGCGCTCCCTTCAGCGGGCAAAAAATTCATCGGGATCATCGAGAACTGGAGACTCGCCCCGCCTTGCAGAAACAGCACGTGATAATTATCCGGAATGCCGAGGAGTTGTCTGAGGCCCGCATCGGCCCGATCAAAAATCTCGGCGAACGTCTCCGAGCGATGACTGAGCTCCATCACCGACATGCCCACGCCAGGAAGGGCCAACATGTCGCGCTGAGCTTCTTCCAACACTGAAACGGGAAGAACGGCTGGCCCGGCGCTGAAGTTGTGGATTCGTTCTGTCATTTGTTTCTCCCGTAAATCGTGAATCGTAAATAGTAAGAGCCATACTTCCCTAAGCTCGGGGCTGCGAGTCAGAAGTCGGTCGCCGAAGTAAAACCATCGACGATTCACGATTTACGATTCACTTTTTTTTCTCCTGCTGCGAACGCATCATGCGTCCGGCGATGCGAATGATTAGCGATCGCGGCGCGAAACGTTCACTCTGGGTCATCAGAAAGTTTGTCCAGCCCGAGATGACGTGGCTCTTGCCACGAGCGAGCCCGCGAAGCGCTGTGTCCACCACTTCTTCCGGAGTTTGTGAAACGCGCGCCGGCGGTTTGTGTCCGCGAGCGGCCTCAAAGAAATTCGTATCCGTAACACCGGGACAAAGCGCCATCACCTTGATTCCGTACGGCCGGTTCTCTTCCCAGAGCGCTTCTGAAAACGAAAGGACGAACGCTTTGGTAGCCGCGTAAGTTGCCATGAATGGAACCGGCTGAAACGCCGCCGTGGAAGCGACATTGATGATCGCGCCCTGCTTACGCTCGATCATCGGCTGAAGAAACCGGTGCGTGAGTTCTACCAGCGACTTGATGTTGAGATCGATCATGTTTAGCTCGCGCGCTAGATCCAGTTTGCTGAACTCACCCATCGAACCAAACCCAGCGTTATTGATCAGCATGTCAACCGTCAAGCCGCGCTTCTGTGCTTCTTCAAACAAGCGCGCCGGCGATTCGGGCCTGCTGAGATCGAGCGCCACGTATTGCGCGCGAATGCTGTTGGACCGGCCCAGCTCATTGCACAGCGTTATAAGCTTGTCTTCCGAACGCGCCACCAGCAAAACATTGCGGCCACGCGCGGCAAGCTTGCGCGCGAACACCTCGCCTATGCCGCTCGATGCGCCGGTGATTAGGGTGGTGTTCATTTGTTACTCAACTCCAACAAATCGAGTTCAATGATATCCGCATTCCCCGCCTGCAATCCGTCAAGAAGTTCGCGCGACGGCGCGTTGTCGAGATTGATGCGGGCAACCGCAGCTTCCGCGCCTTCGAAAACGATATTCTCCATTTCCTGCACGTTGATGTGTTCGCTCTTGATCGCGTCGAGCACAGTCGCCAATACGCCGGGACGATCGAGATGACGCACAACCAGCCGGTGCGTGGCCGGAGTTTGTCGCGCCAGATTAACTACATTGGGGACCTTACCGGTCTCCTTAAACTCGCGAACGATCCTTACGGTCTCCGCGGCAATCGCTTCCTGCGCTTGATCGGTTGAAGCGCCGATGTGATGCGTGCCGTAGAGGTTCGGTTCGGTTGCGATCTCGTCGGTGAACTCAGCGGTCGCGGAAGTGGGCTCGGCGGCGTAAACGTCAAGCCCGGCTCGAATCCCGCGAGACTTCATAGCATTTATCAACGCAGCTTGATCCACAACCTCGCCGCGCGCGGTGTTAATAAAATAAGCGCCCTCGCGCATAGCCGCGAAGAAATCGGTTCCGAGAAATGATTTGGTATCGGGGTTGAGTGCGACATGCACGCTAACGATGTCTGCTTCGCGGGCGACGTCGTCGGGTGATCCTTGGTATTCAACTCCAAGCTCGGCGGCGCGCTCCGGAGTTAAGCTTCGGCTCCACGCAATCACTTGCATGCCGAAGGCCTGGGCCCGCGGAATCATTTCCGCGCCAATTTTCCCAACGCCAACGAGGCCGAGGGTCCGCCCAAAAAGTCCCCGTGCTTTGGAAAACTCCTTCTTGTTCCATCCTCCGCGACGCAGCGCAATCACGTTGTCGGCAACGCGCCGGTCAAGCGCGAGAATAAGCGCGAAGGCCAACTCCGCCACCGCTATCGAATTCTTCCCGGGGCAGTTTGAAACGTAGATGCCGCGCCTCGAGGCAGCGGCAACGTCGATGGTGTTGAAGCCGGCGCCGGCGCGGACCACGAGTTTGATCTGGCCCGCGGCAAGCATCGGCTCGGTAACTTTTGTCCCACGCACCACGAGCACGTCCGGAACTTGCCCGCGAATTGCTTCGATCAATGCTTCGTCTTTGAGATCCGGTTGGTAGGAAACGTCGCAGCCGATGGCCTGTAAACCATCGCGTCCGGATTGTTCGAATTTGTCCGCGATTAAAACGCGCATTAGTCGAAGTAGGACAGACATTCCTGTCTGTCCATTCCTTGTTTAGTAAAGAGGCAGACAGGAATGTCTGTCCTACTAAATCGTATGAATGAGAAGGCCATCTCTGAGTTTCGGCTCAAACCAGGTTGACTTGGGCGGCATGATTTCGCCGGCATCCGAAACGCGCAACAGGTCTTCCATCGTCGTCGGATACAAGGAAAACGCTACCGCTGCTTTTCCTTCGTCGACCAAACGCTTTAACTCTTCGCTGCCACGCACGCCGCCAACAAAGTCGATTCGTTTGTCGGTGCGGACGTCCTTGATACCGAGAATCGGATCCAGCACGCGATCCTGAAGAATACTCACGTCGAGCGAGGCCACGGTTCCCGGCGGCGACGCGGCACCGGACCGCAAAGTGAGCGTGTACCAACTACCGTCAAGGTACATGCCCCATTGTCCCCGGCTCTCGGGCGTGCTACTTCCATTTTCTTTAACCTCAAAGCTCTTCCTGAGGGCCGCAAGAAATTCGCTCGTCGAGAGTCCATTCAAATCACGCACGGCGCGGTTGTAGGAGAGTATCTGTACCTGATCATCAGGAAAAATTACGGCCAGCACGAAGTTATATTCCTCGTCGCCGGTGTGTCCGAAACTTTGCTCTTTAAGCTCGGTGCGAGCGCGGGCGGCGCTGGCTGCACGGTGATGCCCGTCAGCGATGTAGAGAAACGGAATCTCGCGAAAGGCATGAACGAAGCGAACGGCATCGGGTACGTGCCAAACCGTGTGCTGCACTCCGTCATCCGCAGTGAAGTCGAAGATGGCCTTTGTCATCATCGTCTCCATCACCATTGTGTCGATGTCGCGGCTAGCTCTGTACGTCAGAAATACCGGCCCGGTTTGCGCGCGCAACACAAGCATGTGTCGCGTGCGATCGTCTTCTTTGTCGCGGCGCGTTCGCTCATGCTTGCGAATCAAATCCTGGTCATACTCGTCTATCGAGCAGCATGCAACCACGCCAATCTGTTCGTGGTCTCCCATAATCAGGCGATACAGATACAGGCTGGGCGCTGCTTCGGTTACGAGTGGACATTCTTTGATTAGTTTATTGAAATTCTCAACCGCCTGGCGATAGACCGGATCGCTGTGCGTATCTGTGCCCTCGGGCAAATCAATTTCCGGTCGGGACACATGCAGAAAACTTAAAGGGTTTTTCGCAGCAAGGGCACGAGCCTCTTCCGTGTTAACGACGTCATAAGGAACGCTGGCTACTTCGCTGACCCGAGCAGCATCGGGACGTAGTGCACTAAAAGGACGAATGACTGCCACTAAATTCCTCCGGCGCAGACGCATCACCGACTAGCTAGCGGCAGAATTTCGGACTGCGCAATTATTTGCCGAACGTTTTGAATTTTCAGAGCTTGCGCTAAAGACTATCCGTTCATGCGTGGACTTAGCAAGTCAGGAAATTCAGAACTTATCAGCCCCGCTAATCGCGCCGATTGAACTGAATGGAAATCCTTTTCGTCCAGCACACCGGCGGAGGCAAACTGAGTTAGAATGTTTCAGCATGTCCGAACCGGTAAAACCTGCTTTGGAGTTGGAACGAAGGAAACTCGAGCAGAAACTGCGCGCAGTAGAGCAGCAACTGCGCAACGAGTTGCTGGCGCGCGGTTTCGATCCAGCTCAGGACGAGAATCTCGCGCTTACGGCTCCGCTCGAGAAACTCTACCTTGAACGAGAGAGTTTGCGCGCCGAGTTGGAGACCTTGATCGGACCTGACTTATCTGGGAATTGAGAGCGAGCATGCGAGAAGTCGACCGAATAGTAGAGCAATTCAATCGCGCCTACGAAGGTGAAGCCTGGCATGGTCCATCACTCCTCGAACTTCTTCAGGGAGTTACGGCAGAACAGGCGGCGGCGCGTGTTCTCAATGACGCGCACAGTATTTGGGAGTTCGTGCTTCACATTGGAGCATGGACGCGTGCCTGTCGCAGAAGGTTGGAAGGCGATCGCGCTCAATTGGTTGAGGCTGAGGATTGGCCCACCGTTAACGACACGAGCGAACGTGCGTGGACAGAAGCCAGGAAGGCGATCGCCCAAAACCTTGATGAGCTGCGCTCCGCGCTTTCACTTCTTGACGACTCCCGACTGGATCAACCGATCATTGACGGAATGAGTTCGGTTTATGTGACACTCCATGGAGTGATCCAACACACGCTTTATCACGCCGGGCAAATTGCGGTATTGAAGAAGGCAGCTTCAGAGAGGCAACAGCATGAATGAACTAGCAGATCGAATGTGTATTCCTTGCCGGGGCGGAGTACCGCCGCTGCCAGGCGACGAGATAGAAAAATTCCAGGGCCAACTTGACGGTTGGGAAGTCGTCAATGATCATCACCTGCGCAAGGAGTACAAATTCGCCGATTTCAAAGAGACGCAGACGTTTGTGAACCGTGTAGGCGAACTTGCCGAAGAGCAGGGGCATCATCCTGACATCTGTTACGGTTGGGGCCGAGCCGAAATAACCATCTGGACGCACAAGATTGACGGGTTAACCGAGAGCGATTTTATTCTGGCAGCAAAGATTGATCGGATTTAGAAAAGGCGCTGCTTTGCACCTCGGTTCTTCGCGCTGACCATTGCCAAAATTCTTGCAAGGAACAGAAATGAGACCTCCGCCCAGGAATGCAGATCAACAATCGCCGCTGTGCTACCATGCCGTCATGTCCGGTCAAGACGATAATAACCTCCTCAACTTTATCGCTACCACGGTCGAGGCTCTGCGCAACCAGATCGATACTTTGCGCGAGCAAATGGCGACTAAGGACGACATCGTGCGGCTCGAATCCCGCCTGGAGATTATGCGCGAGCAAATGGCGACGAAAGATGAGCTCGCGGCTGTCAGAGATCAGATGGCAACGAAAGCAGACCTCGCCCGGGTTGAGTCCAAGTTGCGCGAGGAGATGGCAACGAAGAATGACTTGGGCCGCTTGGAAACCACGATGCACGGCGAATTTGAGCGGGTGCATATTCGGCTTGACTCAATTGATCGTGGAGTGGACACGCGGATGGGCCAGGTTGAAACCGATATCAGCCGCTTACGCAGCGTGCTTTACCTACTTGTAAAAGATCAGCCCGACATGCTGCGACTTCTCGGTCAACCCACGCCGGGCGAAAGTCGTCCACAAGGCTAAACTAATCTCACCGGATTTAAGCTCAACGCTCATTACCGGATCTCGGCCCGGTATATTTCTTCCGTCTCCGCAATCATCCGTTCAACTCCAAAGCGCGCCGCCGCCGCTTGTTGTGCAGCCTGTCCCAGACGTCTTCGTGTCTCACCATCTTTCAGCAACGCCCCGATCGCTTCAGCCAATCTCTCGTCATTACCTATGGGTACAAGCTGACCCGTTTCACCTGACTGAATTAGTTCGACGGCGCCTTCGGATTCAGTTGCTACTACAGCAGTACCGCTGGCCATCGCTTCGGCCATCGCCAGCCCAAAAGATTCTGTGTGTGACGCGGAAACAAAAATGTCGAGGGCGCAATATAGTTGTGCCAGATCCTGAAGCCAGCCTACCAGCCTAACGTGCTCCGTCAGATTTAGTTGTGCAATTAACTGCTCGAGTCGCAGGCGATGTGTATTCCCTGGTGAGTGATCGATTCCGGCAATTATGAAGTGGGCAGTTGGGTGGTCCTTTAAAACTTGTGAGGCCGCGTGTAGAAACTCCTCCTGTCCTTTAAGTGGGGTCAACTCTCCCACAGTGCCTACCAGCACGCACTCGCCTGGTAGTCTCCAACTCTTGAGAAATTGCGAGCGATTAAATTCCGCTCGAGCTGTTATAAATCTGGTGGTGTCGATTCCATTCAAAACGACGCTGATTTTTTCTGTGGCCACTATCGCGTTAGCGCGCAACTGGGTCGCTACCGCTTCTGAAACTGCAATTATTCGCGCGGCTTTCGAAAGGGTGATTCGATGCAGACGATTTAACGAGAAAAGGACATGACGCGTAACGATCAATCTCGAGCCGGGATTCATACGCGTGGCGTAGGCAGCCAACGGATAGTCGCGGGCCATGTGAGCGTGCACTATCTGAATCTTGTATCTTCTCACGAGCGACGAAAGGCTTCTGACGCTGGTCGCGTCGAGCGAGTTTCGCAAAGGAAGTGTGGAAATGTTTTCGCGCGGCACGCGCTTTATTTCGTCGCGCAGAGGCGACTTTGGACGCAGCGCGACGTAGACGTGGTGGCCGCGACCGGCAAGACCATCGGCGAGATCCGCAAGATGGCGCTCCCCGCCTCCGAGAGATTGTGCTGAACTTATCTGAAGAATTCTCAATGCGAAACGTGGTGGACAGATCAAGGTAGATGCAGGCCGACTGTACACAAGAAATCGTTCGTCATCCAGAACAAACCGTAGTCACGCCGCAGGATCGAACCAATTGCCGGTGAGTTTCCCTGCGAGAAATTGACCTGATCAGTTTGTTGGCCGCGTACCGAAGCGAAACAGAGTGGGCCGTCGCTGTTTGCTTACCGGCTGGTTTCGTTGCCCGTTGAAAACAAAATCCAGCGAAACCCGGTGGCCGCCGCTCGGCACAAGTGTTGCGCTAACCTAAGGTCTACCTTGTTGGAGGGCGTAAGGAAATCTGAAGGAGGATGAGCGATGGCAAAGCCAAAACTGGTAACGGGCCTTTTTAAGAATCGGGTCGCCGCGGAAGCGGCCGTTGATGCAATCATGAAACGAGGTTACACACGCGACGATATCAGCGTGTTGATGTCTGACGCGACACGAAGCAAAGAATTTGCGTTGCAAGCGCGAACTCATGCAGCCGACGGCGCCGGAGTCGGGGGCGCGGTAGGCGGTGTTGTCGGAGCAGTGTTGGCGGCGATCGTCGCGGTCGGGAGCACGATCATCCTGCCGGGATTGAACCTCGTCATCGCTGGTCCAATCGCGGCAGCTCTCGCCGGAGCCGGCGCAGGTGCAGCCACCGGTGGCGTAATCGGAGCGCTAATCGGCGCGGGCATACCCGAGTATCGAGCGAAAGTTTACGAAGCCGGACTGCAAAGCGGCGGAATCTTGTTGGGTGTTGAAGCTAAATCAGACGAGGAAGCAGATAAACTTGAAGAACTGCTCGAAGCACTCGGAGGCGAGCACGTGCGAGCGGAGTAGTGCAGCGCGGGTGCAAGCCGATACGAAAAAGGGCTTACGACCATGGCTAGTCGTAAGCCCTTTCTAGTTAGTTGAAGCAATAGCTGCGGCCGCGTCGCCGCTTCCGATATTTTCACTCGCTAACCTACTTGCGAATTGACTCGCCGATATCTTCAATCGCTTCGCCGACGTTGCGCTTCGCAGTGCCGAATCCTTCCTGCACTTTACCTCCGGTGCGATCCGCGCTTCCCTCGGCCTCAAGGTCCCGATCGTCAGTGGCCCGTCCGACAGTTTCTTTGACCGAACCCTTTGCCTGGTCCAGTTTCCCTTCAAGCTCATCTCTATTTGGTAAACCCATTGCATCCTCCTTTGTCGATCCTGGCGAATAGTGGGAAGGATTAGAGCAACGCGTGTTCCCAAGCTGTGATACGGAAATCCTAAGCGACGCGAAGCGATATCGGTCGAGGAATCATTGGCTCACGTAGGACGGGAGATTCTAATGGAGAGTTAACCTGTATGCTTCGGAGACTACGCTGGTTGATCTTGAGACAACGGTGGCCGAGGCAGGTGCATGGTCGCGGGCGACATTAGTTTTCTTGAGATGAGTCAGCCAGCTTCACGAATCGATCTGTCTTATCGCAGACTGGGAGTCGTACTTCAAAACGAGTGCCTTCGCCCGGCTCGCTGACAACGATGATCTCGCCGTGGTGGCGCGTGATGATGCCATGGGAGGCGGAGAGGCCCAGCCCACTCCCAAGTTTTCCTTTGGTCGTGAAGAACGGCTCAAAGATCTTCGCGGCAGTTTCAGCGGACATGCCGCAGCCGTTATCGGCAACCCAGAAACAACCGCTATCGATCTCCCCGCGAGTTCCGATCTCCATCACCCCACCCTCGGGCATTGCATCTACGGCATTGAAAATGAGATTGAGTACAACTTCGCGCAACTCGGATTGTTCACCCATCACGTAGACCGTGCCGTTGCCTTCAACCTTGACCTCGATGGTCCCCTTCCGCGATTTGCTCTGCCACTTGGGACGCGCAATATCGATGCTGGAGGTAACCAGGTATCCGAGTTCAACCGGGGCAAACTCATTCCCGGAATCGCGGCGTGCAAACTCGAGTATCCGGCGCAGCGTCTTGGTGCCGTCTTCAACCGCATTTGTGATCACTTGCAGACTCTTGGACGACACTTCGTCGGTCGCGTTCCTGAGCAATAGTTGAGCGCGACCATGGATCACAGTCAGCGAGTTGTTCAAATTGTGAGCCACGCCCGCAGCCAACTCGCCCACTGCGCGAAGTTTGTCCGACTGAGCCATCAGCTCGTGTTCGTGCTTTCGGTCGGTGATGTCGCGCAGGAAAATCAACACGCCATCAATCTCGCCGTTTTTCCAAAGAGGCGACGTGTGTGCTTCAGCATAGCGGGTCGGCCCGTCGATACGGCTAATTCTAACTTCACACTCCGTGTCGTCGCCTGCCAGTGTGCGACGCAAATTCTCTTCAGTGAGTGTCCGCGACTCAGCGGAAACAAGGTCCAGAAAACTACCACCCAGCGACGTCGAGAGCTTATAAGCATCGGCGCGCTCGTTCATCCAGGTGATTTCACCATGGGCGTCCAACGCATAAATTTCGTCGGGGGTGCGATCGGCAATACTCGCAATAAATGATTTGTGCGCTATAGCCTCAGCTTCGGCGCGACGCAGATCGGAAATGTCTCGGGCGATAACGAGCGCGGTTGATTGAAAGTCGTGATGGCTGAGCGGCTCGACAAGTAGAGAGATCGAGTTTTGACCTTCCGGTCCGGCCTGAATTTCAACTTCCACCTTCTCGTTAGTTTTGAGAGCGCGATCGACAATGCACTCCTCAGCGCCTTCGACGTGCCAAAACATTTCGCAGCAAGGCTTCCCTTTTTCAAACCCTTTTTCAAGTTTGCCACTCTGAAGCTGCGCGCCTGTCCGGTTAGCGGTAACCAGGCGACGGTCGCTGTCAAACAGGTAAACCGCGTCAGGTAACGCTTCAAAGGCGGCGATAAAGATGCGCCCTTTCGTTTCCTGACTCATCGGCGAAGAGCCGTCGGACAGGTCTTGAAATAAGGTATCGGAGGATTGCAGTTGCATTGGCTTTCGGTGGGACGAACGGAAAACTCAGGGGAGCCGCCCAGAGCGGGCCTAAGGATAGTAGCAAATTCAGGGATAGGCGGGCCACACAAATTGTGACTCCGGAAATAGTCAGGGCGCGTTCCCTGGCGGGAACACGCCCTGATTATATGGTTTAGCAGCCTTTCGTTAGAACTGTAGACGAGCCGCCAACTGAACCTGGCGCTCGCGGAACAAGGTGCTGTCAGCGCCGGTAACGCTCCGGTAGGGAGTGTTGAACGTCAGGCACTGAGCTGAGCCCGCAGGACAACCGGTGGTGCTAAATGCGTAAATGGTGCCATTCACACCCGTGACCTGCGTGCGATTAAAGAGGTTGAAGCCTTCGGCCAACAACTCCAGCTTCGTACTCTCGGTAAGACTGAAGCGGCGCGAAATGCGCATATCCAGGTACCAGATCTTAGGCTGCTTGAAGAAGTTTCGCGGCAGACGCCCGAAGCGAGTGGCGCCGCCTGAGCCGTTGACGCCGCCGCCGGGAGTGGTGTTCGAAGCGAAGCCGTAAGCAGTCGGGGTGATGCTTCCCGTAATGTTACTGGTGAAACGCGCGCCCGAAAACGCATTGAAGATCGGCGCGATGGTCCAGTTGTTAAGTATCATTCGGGATGAATGACTGCCACCTTTGAAGTTGGTGTTGTAAACCAAGCTCGTAACAAACTTCTGTCTGCGGTCAAAAGCGGAGAGTCCATTCTCACCTTGCTGATCGAAGGCATTGAAGGGAAGGTTGTTCGAAGAAAAGGTAACCGAGCTCTGACCGTTGTCATAGGCCCGCGACAGCGTATAGCTCGTCTGGAATTGCAGCCCGTCCGTCAACCGGCGATTCGCTTGCAACACTAAAGCGTGATACTTGGAGAAGACATCGCTGCGAATTTCGGTTAGCTGAGCGAATTCAGGCGTCGGCCTGGCGCCGGTGAATATCGGCGTCCGATAGACCACGCCGTCAAAGGGTCCGCCAACGACCGGCACGTTTACGAAGGTACTGGGTGGACGCAAATTAGTATCGACGAAGTTGGGCAAAGAGTTACCGAAGCTGCCCAGATACGAAGCAGAAACCACAGTGTTCCTCGCGACTTCCCGCTCAAAAATTACATCATACTGGTGAATCTGTGGCAGTTGGAAATTGGGCGAGAAGAACTGTACCGCAGGCGGCGGCGTAGCCCCGCCCGGAAGCAAGTTCGGATAGATCGGTAAACAGGTTGTCCCTGGGGCGGGGCAGCCGGGCGGCAGGTTAGTAGCGCTGATGATTATCTGCCGTTGCGCGCGATCGATACCCACGCCCGTGTTGACGAGTGTGTTGTAAACCGTGGAGTTGATCACGCGACCGTAATAAAGACCCCAACCACCGCGGATGCTGGTTTTGCCGTCGCCCGTAAGGTCATACGCGAATCCAACTCGAGGACCGATGTTGTTTCTATCGTTTACGCTAATGCGCGTCTGCGGCAGAAGTGGATTGACGTTAATGGGCAGCGGGTTTCTCTGGTACTCGTACCGCACTCCAAGGTTAAGTGTCAGGCGAGGCGTCACGCGCCAGTCGTCCTGCAGGAAGTAATTAAGGTCAGTGGTCTTCATCGTTAAGCCGAGCACGCCCAGGCCCTGATTGAAATTGCCTGCGTAGCACTGGCCGGCGCGGCGCGTAGAGCTAATGCACTGGCCGTTCGTACCACCGCTCAAAGCGCGAATCGCACCACTGGTGGTGAAGTTAGTGTAGTCGACGATGAAGTCCGGAAGTCCGTTTGCGCCGGTATAGTTAAACTCACCACCCGAGAAGCGCAGGTTATTGATGATGTCTTTTACGAAATTAACATCGCCGCCAAACTTGAACGTATGGCTACCCTGCGTGAGCGTCACCGTGTCGGCAAACTGCACGCGTCGCTCGTCAGGAAATGCCGGGCGCTCGAGGAACTCGGGCATCCCGAAAGTAAAGCCATTCTGAATGAACGTTTGCGGTGACCTGCCGCCGACTGCGTTGGTCGGCTCGCCGGGAAGCGGTGGTTGGCTGAACTGAAATTCGTTATCGCGTCCCCACTGGAATCGAAGCTCGTTAATAAGCGAATTCGAAAGCGTCGAAGCCAGACGCAGATTCACCGAGTCGATGTTCACGCCGTCATCACCGAAATTATCTTTGGCGCGTGTGTTGACTGCCTGAGTTTGAATACCCGCAGGTGATTTCCAGCGCAGGCGGTTGTAGGTGGCAGTGAGCGTGTTCTTGCCGTTCAGATTCCAATCAAGTTTCGGCAGGAGCAGGCGTTGATTACCAGTGCGCGGCAGATCGCCGGAAAGACTATTCAGAAAATTGAGCGTGTTATCAACCTGAGTGGATGTTAGACCACGGGCCAGGAGAGCCGTCCGGCTCGCGGCGCTCAAATTTAGAAAACTCGGACTGGTAAAAATAGACAGGCCAGGGAAATTGCGTCTCTGTTCGTCGTAGCTAAAGAAGAAGAACGCTTTGTCCCTGGCGATTGGTCCACCAAGCGCGCCGCCAAACTGATGGCGCACGTCAACGGGCTTGAAGCCAACCGGGGTAAAAACTCCACCGACGTTTACCGTGCGAGTCGCCAGCGGATTGCGCGCGCCCCATTTGTTGTTGCGCTGATAGTAAAACGCTTCACCGTGAAAATCATTGGTGCCGCTCTTGGTCACCGCGTTTACTACGCCGCCGGCCGAACGGCCATACTCGGCTGAGTAGCTCGATGTGTTCACCTGAAACTCGCGGATGGCAGCCTGGCTGATGGAATAGCTGATGCGCGTGCGACCACGTTCTTCTGCGAAGAAAGCCTGGTTGTTATCGCCACCATCGATGGTGTTGTTATTCAACAGGCCGGAGATACCGCGGAAGCTGATCAAACCAAAGGTACCATCGGGAACGGCGCCCGGTGTGAGCAAAGCAAAATTAGACCAGCGGCGGCCGTTAATCGGCAGCTCGTTGATTGAGGTCTGATTGATGTTGCTCGAAAAGTCCTGCTGCGAGGTGTTAATGACCGGAGCTTCCGAAGTCACTTCCACCGTGTTAGGCGAAATCGGGCCAATGGAAAGATCAGCCTTGAGCGTTGTCTCGCGGCCGATTTCGACCGTCACTCGTTCCTGCGTGTAAGGACTGAACCCCGTCCCGTTGATGGTGACGGCGTAGTTGCCCGGTTGAAGTCCCGACACTTTGAAGCGACCCTGGTCGTCGGTGGTCGCAGTGTCTTCTTTATTCGTTTCGGTGTTTCGCACCGTCACGGCAGCGTTTGGCACAACTTCTCCATTCGGGTTGGTAACCACGCCACCGATGGCGCCGGTCACTGTTGATTGTCCAAAAGCAAGCGCGCTCATCCCAAGAATAAGCGATAGAACAAAAGAGAGCTTCACAAATTTCGACATACAGGGGAACTCCTTAGCATGAGATAACGGTTGAAAGAATCCGCGCGACCGATTGGGCGCAGGTTGCGACCTGAACTCGAGAGCAATTGAAATTATGTCAGTCAAGAAGGAAGTACTGCAATGCTGAATATTAGACGCGAACTTCTATCACGCTTAGCAGGTTTTGCGCAAGCGTAATACGTGTTAACACTTAGTAAAATCCACTGTTGCTGTTTTGATTTCCGCGACAACAAACTGGGCTGATTGCATCTCAGTCGTGGTCGCAAGATGTATGCCGAATGAAAGCTAACTACGAGGGCGGAGTTTCACGCCCACTTTTCAACATTTAGCCATTCGCGGGGTATCTTATCCATAAAACTCAGCCGAGAATTTGGATAAAATCGGAAAATCAGGAAATCGGGAAAAAGTGACGAGTGAAAGGTGAAACGTGAAGAGCAAGAGGAAATAGCTGGCTCGAGGTTCGCCTTTACTCTTCACTTTTCACTTGTCACTTGAAACTGCTGTCAGATGCGTTCAACTATCATCGCAATTCCCTGCCCGCCTCCTATGCAAGCGGTCGCCAATCCGTAACGGCCACCTCTGCGATGTAGTTCATTCAGGAGGGTGATAACCAGGCGCGTCCCGGTCGCACCTAATGGATGGCCGAGCGCAATCGCGCCTCCGTTTACGTTGGTGCGAGATCGATCCAATCCCAATTCCTTCTCCACAGCAAGATACTGAGCCGCGAAAGCTTCATTAACTTCCACCACATCGAGGTCGGAAAGTTTAAGGCCGGCCTTTTCCAAAGCCTGACGTGTCGCCGGTACCGGTCCAATCCCCATTAGCTCCGGCTCCACACCGGCGTAAGCCCAACTGACAATGCGGCCCGTCGGCTTCGCATTGCGTCGTTTCACATAGTCTTCCCCACAGATAATCAGCGCCGCGGCGCCGTCAACAATTCCGGAGGCGTTTCCCGCCGTTACGAAAGCGTCTTTAGCGAAAGCTGGTCTTAACCCCGCAAGGCCTTCAAGGGTGGTCTCCGGTCGCAGGTGATCGTCGCGGTCAAACATAACGGTGGACTTGCGTGATGTAACTTCCACCGGAACGATCTCCTCTGCAAAGTAACCAGCATCCTGCGCTCGCTTCGCTTTCTGCTGCGATCGCAACGCGTACTGGTCCTGCTCCTCGCGGGGTATCTCAAATTTCCGCGCCAGGTTCTCAGCCGTTCCAGCCATAGGCGTGTTGCAGTAGGTGTCGAGGAGGGCCACCATCAAGCTGTCCTCCAGTTTGCCGCCGCCCAGCGGAAACCCCGAACGCGCGCCCCTGATAACGTGCGGAGCCTGCGACATCGATTCCATACCACCCACCAACGCAGTTTGCGCTTCGCCAAGCTGAATCATTTGTGTGCCCGACACGATCGACTGAATGCCGCTGCCGCATAAGCGGTTGACGGTTAGCGCCGGACGATCGAATGGCACGCCCGCTTTGAGAGCTACGTGACGAGCGCCGTAAATGGCGTCGCCGGACGTCTGCAGCGCGTTGCCAATGACGGTGTGATCGATCTCGTCGGGTGAGACTCCGGTTGACTCCAAAACTCCCCTGGCCGCAATCGCGCCCAGATCAATCGCGGACACATCCTTCAAAGCTCCGACATACTCGCCCATCGCCGTGCGCTTGCCGCCTAAAATGAAAACATCCTTTGCCATTTCTTACCTGCGCTCCCTTGTCTGAAATTTGCTCGTAATCACAAACGAAAAAGCCTAACAGACGGAAATGACTCGGTCAATTTAGGCCGCTGTAACTATCCACATTTGGCGTCAGGAAAGTTATTCAGTGAAACGGTGATACGCGCGATAGCGGTGCAGCAATTCTTCGAGGAAGCCTTCATAGGTAAAAGTGGTGAGGTCGTAAGCGGGCCGCAGTTTGTACAGCAACGGCAGCGACACGCGCCAGGCCATCCACTGCCGCGCCATGTCGACTAAATCCCAGCGCCGGCGCAAAAAAGTTTCCACCACTTCGATCTCTGATTCGGTCAAAACATTTACATCGGCAACGAAGTCTACCGGCTTGAACGATCGCCGCAACGCCGGATCACTCACCGGCGAACCGAACACCCCGGCAAAGGCCGGCGCCTCCGCCTCCCGCTCGCGCACGACGACGGTTCCGGCAACCATGTCGCCCACACGCTGATCAGACAAACTGATAAAGACCGAGATCAGGCCAATGGAATAAAAGGGCGCGGGCATCATGTCGAGAGTTCGCAGCAAATTCCTGACTGCTGCTTCCCAAAACGTTACCGGACGACCGTCTTCACGGATGACGCGCAGTTTGAGCCAGCGCTTGCCCGGAGTTTGTCCGTTCCAAATCCACTCGAAGAAAGCGAAGTAACTCGAGATGATCAGAAACACGATTACGATCAGAACGGCCTTGACCCATTTCGGCGTCTCCGAAATCTGATCGCTCAGGCTCGAATAGTTTGCGAGGACTGTAAAGGCAATGACCATTAGCAGGATCGCGAGCATTTGCAAAGCGTGGTCAATTGCGCAGGCGAGGAAACGATTGCCAATCGACGCGAGCGCAAAGTGCAGCGGCACGCGCTCCGGCGTCTCGATTATCAGGATGTCTTCTGTGGCTGGCGTAGCTGACATCAGGAGTCTTCGTTTAGGGCAAGGGATCGATCTTGCTAAGCGGCTTGGACTGCCGAGCCAAATTCCATTGTTCAAGCAGCTCTACTCGGTGTAAAGCGATCCACTGGCCCACTAGACTCCTGGCACCCAGCGGCAATGAACCTTCTATGATTTCGGACGTTTGAATTTCCACCAGCGCCTCATGTTCACCATAGATTGCGTGGAAGTGAGGAGGCGGATGATCTGCCCAGAACATCCGAATGACAATGCCATAAAAGCGGCAGAGCTCAGGCATGGGGTTGCTCGTGCCGTAGCTTAGGGAATAACTCCTCGGGAGTCTTGCCGGTCAACTTTAGATAAAGCGAATCAGGGCACAATTCAATCTCGTCGTTCCACTTGACTTCGCGGTGCGAGCCGATATGCACTTTGTCAAAAAAGTTTGGATTGCTCCAAGGCTCAAACACTTCCTTCCTCGCGAGATCGGACAAATCCACTTCACCTTTGATGCCATCTGAAAATTCCAGATACAAGCGATAATTAGGCCGTGGCTGAACTAGAAGTGGATAGATCATTGCGTGATTAAAGTTATTAATTTTGAACCGGCATTTGAGCCGCGTCAAGGAAGGACTAACGGCTAGTCAATGAATCTTACGCGAACAAAACGCCGCTTCCCGACTTTGAGTAAAGTTGACATCCCCGGTTTCCAAAGGGTTACGGAATTGACTATTGTTTGCCTTGCCCCGTCCACTGACACCCCGCCTTGTTGAATGAGCCTTCGTGCCTCGGCTTTCGACTCGGCCAACCCCACGGTCAGAAGCAACTGAGACAGATCCCACCCGAGGGGTTGATTTGATTGAAGCGTGCGCTCCTCAACCTCTTCGGGTGTCTCCTTATTGCGGAACCTGCGAACAAACTCCTCCTCCGCGTCATCTGCATCAAGCTTGGAATGAAAATCAGCGATGATCGACTTAGCGAGTTCAGCTTTGATGTCGCGCGGATTGCGCTCACCCCTTTTTGCCGAGTCTTGAAGTGCGGAGATCTCCTCGAGCGACAGGTCTGTCAGCAATTCATAGTAGCGCCACATCAGGTCATCCGAGATCGACATCACTTTGCCGAAGATCTCTGACGGTGGTTCGTCAATGCCGATGTAATTGCCGAGACTCTTCGACATCTTCTGCACGCCG
Organism: Pyrinomonadaceae bacterium; assembly: GCA_036009285.1. Taxonomy (GTDB): domain Bacteria; phylum Acidobacteriota; class Blastocatellia; order Pyrinomonadales; family Pyrinomonadaceae; genus PSRF01. The sequence goes on from DASYMB010000237.1 coordinate 18,167, forward strand.
TCGGTGCCTTCAAGCAACGGCGTGATAACCGCAACTTGCGGTTCCTGTCCATACTCCCGTTGCAGATTGCGTCCCATCAGCAAGTTAAACTTTTGATCCGTGCCGCCCAGTTCAACATCGGCTTCCAGGGCCACTGAATCGTAAGCCTGGGTTAACGGGTAGAGCAGCTCGTGCAACGCAATTGGTTTTTCTTCCAATAGCCGTTTCGCAAAATCATCGCGCTCCAAAATTTGTTTGACAGTTAGGTGCGACGCCAGCCGCACGAAACCCGCCGCGCCGAGTTTATCCATCCATTCGGAGTTGAAACGGATTTCAGTTTTTTCCGGATCGAGCAGCTTGAAGATTTGGCGTTTGTAAGTTTCGGCGTTCGCGTCGATCTCTTCGCGCGTTAGTTGTGGACGGGTGGCTGACTTTCCGGAAGGATCGCCGATCAGTCCGGTGAAGTCACCGATCAGAAAAATGACCGTATGGCCCAGTTCCTGAAACGCGCGCAGTTTGCGAATGACGACCGTATGGCCCAGATGAATATCAGGCGCGGTCGGATCCGCTCCCAGTTTTATCCGCAAAGGCTTGCCGCTCTTCGCGGACTTCTCCAGCTTGGCGCGCAACTCCTGCTCGGGAATGATCTCCACCGTTCCCTTGCGCAGGTAAGCGAGTTGTTCGTCTATCGTCATCTCATTCATGGTAAATGGTGAATCGGGAATCACGAATCGAGCGCCATCTTCCAGGGAACGATTCATTATCTATGATTGACTGCGAGAGAGTAGCGCATCTGCGAGGGGCTGCGCTATGCTCGTCGCAAATCGACGAAAGTCTTGATAGCGTCAATAGCAAGTGAGCGAGCCCCGGCCGCTACGGCTTCGGTTCCGAATTCGTCCACACGTGAGTTAAGAAAGCGCCAGCGAGGAAATATGCCAGACACGGAAGTAGAGAAACCAGCCGAGAACCGCAATCCGCTCGGAGGTGCGCGGCTCGCGTTCATCGGCTGTGGCGTGATGGCCGAAGCGATCATTGCCGGCCTCTTGCGAAAACAACTTGTCACCGCAGAGCGAATCGTCGGCAGTCATCCGCGGGCCGCGCGGCGCGACGAGCTTTACGCCAAGTATGCGGTGCGCATGTTTGAAAGCAATCGCGAGGCAGTGCTCGCAGCACACCCCGAACAATCACCTGCAGAAGCGTATGGCTCGCTTGTCGTGCTCGCGGTTAAGCCACAACGTCTGAACAAAGTCTTACAGGAATTGAAGGGCGCGATTCATCCCGAGCAACTCGTCGTTTCGATCGTCGCCGGCGCCCGTTCCGAAACAATTGCCGGCCAGTTACTGCACCCGGCGGTCGTTCGCACAATGCCAAACACGCCGGCGCAGATTGGGCAGGGAATGACAGCCTGGACCGCGACGCCTGAAGTTAGCGAAGCGCAGGAGCATCAGGTTGGCGCGATGCTCGAGGCGCTCGGTAAAGCGCTGCGCGTCGAAAACGAGCGACAGATCGATATGGCCACAGCCCTCAGCGCAACCGGTCCCACCTACATCTTTCTCGTAATGGAAGCGCTGATCGATGCCGGCGTTCACATGGGCTTCTCGCGCCACGTGGCCCAGGACCTGGTGCAGCAAATGATGCTCGGTTCAGTACTCTTCGCGAAGGAATCGAAAAAGCATCCGGCGGAACTACGCAACATGGTTACGTCACCAGGCGGGACTTCGGCCGAGGCGATCTATCAGATAGAAAAGGGTGGTCTGCGCACGGTGCTTTCAAAGGCGGTCTGGGCTGCGTATCAGCGCGCTGAAGCCCTGGGCGGGAAGAAAAAGGATAGTTATGAGTGATGAGTTATGAGTTATGGGTGATGAGGAAGAGTGATAGATCCAAACGCGGTACAATCATGGCTCACAACTCAAAACTTATCACTCATCACTTATTATTCGGACACGGCGTCCCATTACCTCATAATTTCCACTAACGACCAGAGCCAGCGCTTCTGCGTACAACTGATGTTCCTGTTCGAGTATGCGTGTTGAAAGACTTTCCTCGCTGTCATCCGCAAAGACAGGAACCGCGCGCTGTCCGATGATTGGCCCACCATCGAGAGTTTCATCGACAAAGTGGACCGTGCAGCCAGTCCACTTAACGCCGTGTTCAAGAACCTGTGTGTGCGCGTCCAGACCCGGGAACGCCGGCAGCAGGCTCGGGTGAATATTGAGAATTCGGTTGCGATAGTTGTCGATGAAGTAACTTGAAAGCAGACGCATGTACCCGGCAAGACAAACGATCTCGATACCGTATTCTTTAAGCGCCGCGACTATCGCGCGATCGTGTTCTTCACGTGAACGACCCTGACGCTCGATAGCAATCGCTTTGATGCCGCGCTCATTCGCGCGAGTTAAGCCTGCGGCATCCGCTTTGTCACTAACTACCAATGTGATTTCAGCACCGGGGATACGGCCCTGCTCCAAGGCGTCAGCCAACGCCACCATGTTGGAACCACGCCCGGAGATCAGGATGCCAATTTTGGTGTTTGCTGGCGGTTGCACGGGAACTGGATTTTGCCTCAATGGCGGAAGCGGCTATGCCGCCTGATGTGCGGAACTCTATGACTTTCCGTTCATCATTAAGGGTATCAGGGCTGCGCCCCCGAATAACGGCGGGCAGAGTCCCCAAATTTACGAATCCTTTCGGTGGGGCAAAGCCACCACCGCACATCGGATGTGTCACGGGCTAGATGAATTTCACGTGGCGCTCACCTTGGATCACACGCCCAATTTCGAAACACTCTGCGCCGTGATCGGATAGCTGTGAAGCAATGGTTTGCCGATCCTCGGACGCGCAAACAATC
>DASYMB010000238.1:0-7869 GCA_036009285.1 Pyrinomonadaceae bacterium
ACATGACCTGAAATGCCAGGCGCTGCCGGTACCGTCGAAATCGAAGTTTCCCAAATGCCGCGGCCGTGAGTGGCTACGCGAAGAAGTCGGTTGGGACTCTGAATCGCCAGGTCAAAAACTGCCGACCGCGGCAGACCGGTGCCATATGGGTTCCAACTCACGCCGCCGTTAGTAGAGTTGTAAACGCCGATGTCCGTGCCGGCGTAAACGAAGTTTGAATCAGTCGGGTCAACGACGACGGCGTTAATCGGCACGCTGGGAATGCCGCTGCCGGCGACAGTCCAGTTGGGAGCCACGGGTGTTGCGGCTGCCGCGGCGCCGAAGTTTGTAATCTTCCAGACGCCTTGTCCGCTGGGAGCAAAGTAGGACAGCGCAAGATAGACGATGTTTTTGTTGTTTGGATCAAACCAGGCGCGGCCGATGAATCGATTAGTTGTGCTGCCATTAGGATTGGCAGGAAACGAAAATGCGCTCGTAAGATCCACGAGAGTCGACGACCCCGTCGAAGTGGCCCATACCTGGCCATTCTGCAGTCCGACGATGCGATAGTTATCGTCCTGCGGCGAAATCGCGATTGTACTGATCGGTGAATTCACCACCGGTGGTCCAGCCGTGATCTGGAAAATCGGGGCCTGGCTGACCACAGTGTTCGTGGTCCCTCGATCAGTTGAGCGATAAAGGCGATCGGTTCCCAGATAAACTGTGTTTGGGCTTCCCGGGCCCAGGGCCATTGGCGCGTAAAAGAGAACATTGTCAGTGCAATTAATACCGTTTGCAGGAAGACCATTAGTGCAACCGATGCTGGTCCACGCGCCCGCGGCAGCAGCGCCCAACGTTGTCACCCGTTCAAATCTTATTTGACTTCCGGTAGGACCGCCGTCAAAGAAGAAGGTGTGATACATCGTCACGTTTGTGGTGTCGGTGGCGCTCTGATCAATCAACGCGTAACCGCCATCGCCGCCGCGTGAGTTCGACCAGACGCCGCTATTTATTTGTTGTAGTTCCGTGCCGTTGTCCTGAGTGCCGCCGATAGTTATGTTTCGATCGATCGGATGAACGGCAAGACTTTGAAACTGGAGCGTGTTCAAGGGCGCGCTGTTGAGATTGAACCAGGTCGAGCCGATAGCAGCATCCGCCGATCTTTTCCAAACGCCGCCATCGTTTCCAGTGAAGATAGTAGAAGGCGTCGTGAGGCGATCGAAATAGAGCGCATGAGAGTCAGCGTGCAGGCCGCTGGAATCGTTGGCGAAGGTCACGCCGTCCGAAGATCTTTGCATCAAACCGGAGCAGCTCGAGGGAACATTGCCGCCGAGGTAAATGGTGTTCGCGTTCTTAGGATCGATGGCCACAGTGACGTTATAGAAACACTGGCCACCGCAAAACCCGCCCGCATCAGTCAGTATTCCTCCGGTGGTTGCAGTCGCATCCGAACTCGGCCAGCTCGCCCCACTGTCGATTGATTGCCTCAAGACGCCCTGTTGCGAGGCAGCCGCTGGACAGCTCGCGGTCGAAGGAGTTTCTGAAGTTGCAGCAACTACCTTCACTATACCGCCGATATCCTTGTTGATGCCAAACTGTATGCGCGTCGCGGAAATAGTCAACACGTTCGTGAACGACGGCGAAGGATCAAGCGCATTCGTCGTGCGGAAGATACCGCCGTCGTTAGCTACGGCGTTCCCGAACACGCCGACGATTAAATTGTTGGGGTTGTCAGGCTCCATCACCATATCCGTTATGCGACGGTTGCCGGTACCAGGAACATCAAGACTGCCGCCGGCCGTGGCTACGGCGAGCTTTTGAAAAGTGATCGACGCGAGCGGCCCATCAGCGTTCGTCGATCGATACACACCGAGTAGCGCCAGAGGCGGAATGTTGACACTGAGACTATTTGCACCGTTACCGCCGACGCCCGATGACGTCGAAACAAAGATCGTTCCCGGTTGCGTAGGATGAACCACAATCTGACTGATGGAGCGCCCGGCAAAAGCACTCGTCGTTACCACCCCGCCGCCGGTGCTAAACGAAAAGGAAGGATTGATTGGTCCAACCAAAGTTGCGGACGTGTCGGCGTTATCAATGCGATAGACTCCGACGCCGAAAAAGGAATCACCGCTGCGGTTTGATTCGCCAGTGCCGACATACAGCGTGGCTGGACTCGAAGGCGCCAACGCGAGCGATCCGATGGCGAGGGATTGAGCGTTATCGAATATGCTTAACCAATTCGCGCCAGCGTCGAGAGAGCGCCAGACGCCTCCTTGCGCCGTGCCCAGATAAACTTTGTTGGAATTGGTCGGATCGACGACAAGCGCGGTAACGCGGCCCGTGAATGGGCCGTTAGGCAGTGGCGCTGGACCAATCGGCGACCACACCGGAACGACGGCGGGCGCCAACCCGAAAAAGCCGGCCGCTCGGTTTGACCGGCTAAGCTTTGCCATCTCAGCCTGGACCGTCTCCTGAAGCTGCATCTTCTCAATCGCCCTGCCGCGCGCCCTGGGATCAAAGGGTCTGCCAGATTCGATCCCTCGCCGTAAGCCTACATATTGTTCGCGGCGTTTCAGGTAGGCTTCTTTATTGAGCCCATTCGCGTCGGGTGGTAGATCGGGATCGTCGTTCTCAGTATCTTCTTTCGAGGTTGCTTGCTTTGAATGAGGTTCGTCCACAGATTGTTGAAGCGGCTGACGTGACTGGTCCTCTGGCCTTAGCGATTGAATGGTTTTCTCGCCGCGTGCGTTTGATGACGTTGAGGTCCCAAAGAGCGTAAGGAACCCGACCGCTAAGAAGGCCGCAAACAAGAAAGAAATTCGTCGCATTTGAGGGGACTCCTGTGCTAAACAAAACTAGCGAAGGCGGCAAGGAATTTATCCGCTGATTTCGAGTACTGTCAATGTCTGGGCCAAGCAGAAGCCCGATCATTAGGGATGGCACTTCAGTTGATGTAAAGCAAACTGTTAGTTTGCGAATCGTTCGTCACCATTCAGGTCGAATTGATCTCGAAACGATCGCAAACTAACGGTTTGCTTTACGATAAAACAGGAGCCCTTCCTAACGGTCGGGCTTCTGCCGGGTAGATCAAGGTCCGAAGCGCAGTTGATACTCGCTCGAGACGATGAAAGCCTTCACCATTTCGGCGTTCACGAAGTTGCCGTTGAACTGGTTCAGCTTGCCGAGCCAAAAGTCGTATCCGGTGTAGTCTGAGTCTGGCGAGTCGTTCGGATTGCGTCGCAGGTAACCAAAGAATTGCGCCAGCACAAACGCGCGGTTGCTTTCAGCGGCAAACAGGTTTGAGTCTTCAGCGATTGCTCGCAGCACCTCAGCGCGCGTCTTCGCTCCCGAACTTAAGTCAGCCACCAGTTGATTGAACTCTGCATTTGACACCACGCCGGGCCCGGCCTTAACGCTAAGCTCGTTGACAAAGGCGCCCGCCGACATTGAAGCCGGATAGAGGCTGGTGAAGCGCGAACGCTGCACAAACTCGGCAATCAAAGCCTGCTTATTGCTCTCCAATAATAACTCGGCGCCGGGATTTCCAATTACCACACCTCTACCGATCTGCTGAGTGTCCGCCAGAAATTCATTGAGCCGAACGACCGGCACTGAAAGCTGATGGGTGCCGCCCAGGCTAGAGGTCCCAACTGCGTCGCCGTAAGCGACCTTGTAGAGCCGCTCGACGAGGTAGCCGGTCTCCTGAAATTCGATCGATTTGAAGAAGGCCGCCGAGACATTGATGCGGCGGATCTCGCGGCACTCCTGGGTAGTACACGAATCGATCTGGTCCTTCCAAAATGCCAGCCCGCCGGCGTCCGGTTCGCGAGTGAAGAAATCCAGGTAGTGTTGGCGCACGAAGAAGTCAGTGTTGAAGGTGGCGTCCTTAACAGGATTGGTTCCATTCACCGCTTCGTTGCTGTTGATGGTGATAGTGAAGGTGACTTGCGAGCCAAGCGTGCAGCCGACCGGGCTGCTCAGGTTAACAGTGAACGTCTCCGGCCCTTCTCCGAAACGATCGTCAACAATAAAGACTGGGATGGTCTTCGAAGTTTCGCCGGGCGCGAAGTGTAGCGTACCGAGCGCCGCCAGATAATCAGACCGCTCGCTGGCCGTTCCGTTTGCACTTGCGTAGTCAATAGTTGCCGCACCTGATGTGTCGCCGCTGCGCAATACCGTCAAATCAAGTTTGGTTGTCTGGTCCAGCGTCTCGTTAACTCCCTGGCTGGCCGAACTGAATTGCGCTGTGTTCGCCGGTGTAGACGTAGTGATGACCCAGCCGATATCTTTCATTAGCGACGCAGTCAAGTCTTGCGGCGTGTTGACGCTGTGACTTAGGTCGCCGTTGATATCAGGCTCCATCAATTGATTAGGGAAAGCAGTTGTGTCCCAGTGTGAAACAGACGATCCGGCCTCGAATGGATTGGGGGCGTAGAGTAAAGCCCTCCCAGAAGAATCCGCACCGCCGGGCACTGAGTGGTCCAGAACAAGGGTTGCGTTTACACCCGATCCCAATTGCGATTTGAGCGTGTTTCCATCGGCGAGCGTAATTCGCACCGACGGTATGGTGATCGTCGCATCTGTTCCACCCAATGCGGGTGGGGGACTGCCGGCTACGTTATCGGCAATCACAACTCCAACCGCTCCTGCGTTCTGAGCGTTCTTCGTTTTGACTGTGAAGTTGCAGTTCCCGCGATCAAAAAGCGCAATCTTACCGGAGACCGCTCCTCCATTCGTCAATGCCGAGCAGCCATCGGTTGTCAAAGCACCGGCACCGTCCGACGGATCAAGTGCCTGGACCACAGACGCAGTGATTCCAGCAGAAGACAATGGGGGACCAAATGAGGCCGTGCCGACCACATAGTTACCAGCGATTCCCGGCGGCGAATTGATCCTGAGCCGAGGTGTCGCCAGCACGCTGGAAGTCTGACTCTTTACCGTGGACCCACTCCAGGTTAAATGGCCCGTGTTGAGCGCCGACGCTTGTCGCTCGCTATCGTTCATTTGCGCCCAGATCTTGCCGGTGGTGTTGTCGAAAAGAAATCTATCAAAGATTGAGGGAATGCCGCTGGGTTGAACGCCGGTGCTGGCGTTAGTAAACGTTTGGAATCCGAGGCCGTGCGAGAATTCATGCAAGAGTACTGCTACCAGATCTGTACCGTTGCCGTGATTGTTGTCGAGTCCCAGATAAAAAGGAAACGTCTCCCCACAGCCTGTTGTGCCCAGGTTGACATTGAACTGCGCATTTATTTCTACACCGGGATCAAGATCAGATCCCCGGAGCGCATTGGCAAGGGCCGCGCTGTACCACGTGCTGCTAAAAGGAGCACCTGGGAAATCACTGAAGATAGTAGCGGCGCCGGCGGATCCAAGGACCGCGGAGTTGGCGGTGCAGGGAAGAGCCGTCCAACGGGCTCCGACAGTAATGGTTGAATTGCTGACCAGAGTTGCGCCCCAGATGTTGGCGGCAAATTGGAAGGCATTGAGCCGTTGCTGGCCCAGGGTCGTGCCAGGGTTTCCGCCGGTCGGCGCAACTGCTGTCGGATCATTAAAACCCACTCCAGCCCCGTCGTTGTTTTGAATAACGATCGTGGCCGCGCCAAAAGCTGAAGCAGAGAAGGAGAGAACTACGAGCGAAGTTAGCAGAACCAGTGAAAGCCTGGCGAGGATCGAGTTTCTCATTGATTCCTGCCTTTCTTTAGCACACCGGAAGCCTTAGACGCAGTTCCCTGAACGCCCACCAATTGCGGATCGATTCCGAAGAAAGCGGCTGCCGATTGGGGGTTATCGACGCATGACTGAGTTACTGTGCCGTCCTCATCTTTCTTAGCTACCGCAATGCTTTGAAACCGTCCTTCCAGATCAATCGAAACTGAGCCGTCGGCATGGCGCACCGTCTTGAGACCGTCTGTTGACTGATTGACGAGTTGCTTGATCCCCTGGGCCAGAGCTTGAGCTTCCTCCTGAGTAAGCGGTCTGACTTGGCCCGTCTGGGCGTTAATCGGTATTTGTGGAGTGCCCACCCGCAGGCCCACAGCGGAGCGAAGACTGCTAATCGCTTGGCCATTGTTCGGTCGAGCTGCAGAATCTTTCACCTGGCTGGCTCGCATTGCAATGGCCGCCGTGGCACCTAAAGCGAAAACTGCGACGAGGATGACAGTCCATGCCAATCGCTTGATTCTCTTGGACGAATTACGCCCTATTCCAATCCATTGCTTTCTCATCGAACTCTCCTTAATCAATCTGAGTGAATTAAAACGAGACTTTCCAAACTACGCTCGTGCGAATGCCTGTCGGGTGCTTACTGCGGGGCGCGAAGAATGAGACTTAAAACAGAACAATGTGATGAGGATTGGTAATCTGCAACTCCTTTGATCTTTCCTTGTTTTCCCCCCTGCTCAAGATGCATCTTACACTACTGGTGTTGCATTACGCTTCGGAATTTTTGCTGACCCATTTGGGTCGCATTTGAGGCCAGCCTGGAACTCTCCGGCGACGGCCCACCTGCTTCACGCTGACCGCACGGAATAAAGTCGGCGGTTTGCCGCAACTTTCGCCCTTGTGTTATCTTGACTGGCTTTTAATCCTTCCAGTTTTTCGCCTTCATGGGCAGCAAAGAGGAGCAGAAACAGAGCATGTCTACGTCCAGCGCAAACACGACTACCAACGGTGAATCGGCAGGCCGCGTGGTGCAGATTATCGGTCCGGTAGTTGACGTCGAGTTTCCGGAAAAACATCTGCCGCCGATCTATCAGGCGCTCCGCATCGTCTCCGAGGGCTTTGACGTGCCCACTCCAATCGATCTAATCGCAGAGGTCCAACAACACCTCGGCGAAGGCCGCGTTCGCACCGTCTCGATGTTGCCAACCGACGGCATGGTCCGTGGCATGAAAGCAATCGATACGGGCGGCCCGATTACGATGCCGGTCGGCGAGGGAACTCTCGGGCGCGTGCTCAACGTCATAGGCCAGCCGGTAGATAATCTCGGCCCGGTAAAACACACCGAGCGTTACCCGATTCATCGCCACGCGCCGAGTTTTGAAGAGCAGTCGACGGAATTGCAGATGTTTGAGACGGGCATCAAGGTTATCGACTTGATTCAGCCGTTCGTGCGCGGCGGCAAGATCGGACTCTTCGGCGGCGCCGGTGTGGGCAAGACAGTTATCGTGATGGAGTTGATTAACAACATCGCGAAGGCCCGCTCCGGTTTCTCGGTTTTCGCGGGCGTCGGCGAGCGAACGCGCGAAGGAAACGATCTGTTGCGCGAGATGGTCGAGTCGCAGGTGATCCAGTTTGGCGAGCAGTTTAATAAGCACTTCCACGATACGGGCGAGTTCGACATGACGAAGGTCGACATGAACGCGTTGGAGCAATCGAAGGTGGCGCTTATCTACGGCCAGATGACGGAGCCGCCCGGGGCCCGCCTGCGAGTTGCGCTTTCCGGTCTAACCGTCGCCGAGCATTTTCGCGATAAGGGCCTTGATGTGTTGCTCTTCATCGATAACATTTTCCGCTTTACGCAGGCCGGCTCTGAAGTGTCGGCGCTGCTCGGCCGCATGCCTTCGGCCGTGGGTTATCAACCAACCCTCGCTTCGGAAATGGGCGAGATGCAGGAGCGCATCACTTCGACGAAAACCGGATCGATTACTTCGATCCAGGCGGTTTATGTTCCCGCTGACGACTACACCGATCCGGCGCCGGCAACTACGTTTGCCCACCTCGATGCGGTGACAGCTCTATCACGACAGATCGTCGAGCTGGGGATTTACCCGGCGGTTGATCCACTCTCGTCGTCATCGCGCATTCTCGATCCGCGCATCATCGGCGCTGAGCATTACAAGACCGCGCAGGATGTAAAGCTGGTGCTGCAGCGCTACAAAGACTTGC
>DASYMB010000239.1:0-2753 GCA_036009285.1 Pyrinomonadaceae bacterium
GACGCCCTGCCGGCAGTTTAGAGTACAAGCGGCCTTGCCCGAAAAGTGTCAAGGGGCTGAGTACGCTGTCCCAAGCAGAAGCCCGCGCGTTAGCAAGGGCTCTGGTTTCTGCCAGAATTTCGATCTTGAGCCCTCCCTAACGGTCGGGCTTCTGCTTGGCCAGAACCCGCCGACCCATTTTTCGTACTCTAAACTTCGCTATTCCGAGGCGAGCAACCCGCGCGCGCCTTGCTCGAGTAATTGTTCTGCGAGCAAGGCGCCGAGTTCTTCCGCCACATCCAATGCGCCCGAGATTCGCTCTCTAACAATTCGCTTTCCCTGGGGGTCCGCAACCAACCCGTCGAGGCGGATGCGCTTTTCGCGGACCACGGCATACGCGGCAATAGGCAACTGGCAACCTCCGCCCAGGCTGCGTAGGAAGGCCCGCTCAGCGACGCAGGCGAGCCTCGTAAATTTGTGATCAAGTTTGCCGACAGCTTCGATCGTGCCCATATCGTCGGCGCGAGTTTCAATCCCCAGCGCGCCCTGCCCAACCGCCGGAAGCATTTCGGTGGGAGGCACGGGCACACTTATCCGGTTATCCAATCCAAGTCTGCGAAGCCCGGCACAGGCCAACAGCAGCGCATCATATTGCCCTTCATCAAGCTTGCGCAGGCGCGTATCAACATTGCCGCGAAGGTCGCTAATAACAAGATCGCTGCGCAGATGTTTTAGCTGGGCCAGGCGCCGCGGGCTCGAGGTTCCAACCGTTGCGCCTTTCGGCAAAGAGCGAAGGGAAGCAACAATTCCCTTTGGCGTCTGCTGCAGCACCAGGGCATCGCGGGGATCTTCGCGTTTACAAATCGCGGCAATCAGTAACCCCTCCGGAACGATGGTCGGCAAGTCTTTCAAAGAATGGACGGCTAGATCGATACGCACATCGAGCAGAGCTTCTTCAAGCTCCTTCGTGAAGACTCCTTTGCCTCCGATCACTGAGAGCGGAGCAGGGTTTACATCCCCGGAAGTCTTAATAATCTCGACCCGGACGGCGAGCGAAGGTTGAAGTCGCTCCAGCTCGGTCTTGACCATCTGCGCCTGTGTGAGCGCAAGCTTCGAACCACGAGAGCCGATTACGAGATGGTCTTTCATTAAGGAATTTGATCGTTCTCTGTGCTACCTCCGTGTTCTCTGCGCCTCTGCGGTGAGCAATCGCTAACAAAGATCCACCACCGAGACACGGAGAACACAGAGGATGCACAGATCAGTTCAATCGGGGATACCACCCGGTTCTGTATTGAGTTTCCTTCAAAGGGACTATTCTTCAAGACCGAAAATATCGCGCCAGGCCTGAATCGTATCAGCATCGCTGGCATCGAAGGAGCGTCGCATGTGGCTCAACAGCGGATGGGAAATCTTATTGACGGTGGAGACCAGCAAAGCCTGGATCGCGCTTTCCTGTTCCGCAGTCAACGCCCCAAGCCGATTTCGTTGGCGTATCAGTTCTTCTTTGGCGATGTCCTGCAGTTTGTTTCGCAGCGCTCCGATCGTTGGACCAATATCCAAAACCCGAAGCGTTTGCTGAAACTGCATGATCTCAGATTCGACGATCAACTCCGCCCGCTCCGCTTCACGCTCGCGCTCGCGAATGTTCGACGAGATCACCGACTCTAGATCGTCTATATCGAAAACAAAAACGTTCGCAATATTCCCAACTGCCGGATCGATATTGCGCGGCACGCTGATGTCGATGAAAAACGAGGGGCGGTTACGCCGCTTGCTTAAAGCTTCACGGGCCATCTGCTCGGTGATCACATACTGATCGGCCGCGGTCGAACAAATAATTATGTCCGCCTCCGCCAGGTAATCAGACAGCGACTCGAATTTGATCGTTTCGGCGCCAAGCTCGGTGGCCAGTCGTTCGGCGCGTTCTTCAGTTCGATTAGCAAGTAACACCCGGGTCACGCCGGCGCCCAGCAGGTGACGCGCGGAAAGTTCGGCCATCTCGCCCGCGCCTATCATCAACGCGGTGCGTCCCTGCAGCGAGTTGAAGATTTTCTTGCCGAGCTCGACGGCCATGTAACTGATCGAAACGGCGTTTGCACCGATTCCCGTTTCCGTGCGCACGCGTTTAGCGACGCGAAAGGCATGATGCACGAGGCGATTTAATATTCGACCCGCCGTGCCGGCTTCGAGCGCGATGGAATACGCGCGGCGTACCTGGCCCAACACCTGGGGCTCTCCCACCACCATGGAATCGAGCGAGGAGGTTACGCGAAAGAGGTGACGAATTGCCTGGTCATCCGTGTGGCGGTAAAGGTGCGCTTCGAAAAACGAACGAGGCAGATCGTCTGTGCCGCCGAGAAATTGGTCAACTCGCTCCACGGTGTCGTTGAGGCGTTCACTTGAGGTCTCGGCCAATACTTCGACGCGGTTACAAGTCGAAACAATCAAACCTTCTCTAACGACTTCGCCATCCACGAGCGTACGCAGCCCAGTGGCGCACGCGTCTTCCGTGAAGGCGAGGCGCTCGCGCACTTCGACCGGCGCGGATTTGTGATTGATTCCTACTAAAACAATAGACATAGCGAAGTTGCTTAAGACGTCCGTTTAGTGAGCGGACTTGTCAGCTTTCGATGTGGCGGTTGCACAAGTGACGTTTCTAAACGGGAAAATCATATCTCAACCGAAAACGTGATAGCCCCCCATCATCCGGGCGCCAAGAAATGTAACGAGCACGAGGACGAATCCAACCACGCCCATCCAGGCCGCCTTGC
>DASYMB010000240.1:0-5089 GCA_036009285.1 Pyrinomonadaceae bacterium
TGGACTTCGTTGGGCGTGTGGAATGCAAATCATTTCCGTATCGTCAATTGGGGAACTGACATTCTGCTAACGCCGTCTGAATTGATTGACAACACGATCCTCGAAAGGTATCGAAGTCTGGCAACTCGCGTGAAACAACTCGTCGAATCGCGTTAAGGAGAAGCACTGGGCCAGGAAGTCGATCGCTTCAGAGATAATCGCGGCGATCTCCCCGGGCGAGAAAGCGCCTGTGAGTGTTGACTCAAAACTAAACCTTCGCATATTCTGCGAACGCCTCTGAGTCCAAAGTAATAAAACAAGGCACCGACTGAAACTCAATCCCGGAGCTGCCCGCTTCCTTCGTTTTTGCGACGTCTGCTTCCTGCCGGCAACACCCGGGCTTTTGTCTTCAGCGGTACGTTCAAGGCGGAATCATTTTGAGCCTCCAAATCACCTCAGGCCTTAGAAGGAGATAACGCACATGGCAATCAGTCTAAAAGTTAATGGTAATCCCGGAACTGAGGGATTCCTGATCGCACCCTCAGGCGGAAAGGAATATTCGATGCCGGTCGCGCTTAAAAGCACCGATAACACTACGGTCAATGCCACTCTCGTGATCGTGGCGCCCGCGGGTGTCACAGTTACGCTATCCAGCACCAGTGTCACGATCGGTCCTACCGGCACCAGCGTAAAGATAACTGCGAAGACGCCCAGCAAGACCGCCGGCGATATCAAGCTGCAAGTGAAAGTGGGAGCGAGCGTCAAGGCGAGTTGCACGTTGACCTCCATCAAGAATACGCGAATCCGTTTCGGCGGGCGCTTTCAGGCGCGTTTCCCCACGGACGGAGATTTTTTCAACAACCCTCGCGGAACTACCGCAGGCTGGACCTGGGCTCTTGAAGGAGAACCTGACTTTGTGCCCGGCGGTAACACTGTGCCCACGCAACCCGGTATGGCGGTGGGTCGAGTGGTACGCTTCCAGAGCGCGGTGGCGCCGCGGCCGCACGTGGCCCCTATCGGTGTTAAGGTCATGGCGGTTGAGGGCGACGTTGGCACCAGGACGGTGACGTTCAAGGCGGGCGATCCGATCATCGGAGAAGTCGTCAATCTTGGGCCAAACACTTATCTCGCATCCAATCAACCCATCCCGCCCGGGCCTCAGCCTTTTGAGCAGTATGGTCCCGGCTTCGAACCGATGGAGAACTTCGAAATCCACATCGGCACTAAGTTCTCAGGAAAACCGGCAGCCTTGAATGATCGGCCCAAGGCAAACGGCTTTTTCCAGTTGACGACTCAGGAGAGGACGCGTTATGGCGTCGTTCTCCTAAATCAATTCGCCAGTCAGCGAAAACAGGTTTTGCTCACCGACTATCACAACCTTTCACCGGCAGCTCGAACCGGGACCGCGGCGGGGCGCAATCTCGCAACTCGCATCGGGCATCTCGGCGGCTCGGCGCCGGATACCATTCCAGCTACGCAAGCTACGCTATTAGGCGGTTGGACCGGCAAGGAAACCTACAACGGGACGGTCAACTCCGCGATTCAAATAACTCCTGGATCGTCGAGAGTGATGAGCTACTTTTCGGCGTTTCAGAGTTTCCTGTTTTCCGGGACCTTGTTGAATTTTCACTCGGACGAACTGTGCGGACAGGTTGACGGTACGCTGCAACCGCAGACTCCGCTCCTGTTGCGGCAGATAGAAAACTGAGACAGGCTGTTTCTTCATGGTCAAGGTGAAGTTAAACCCTTAGACCACTCACGCTCATTACTGGGACCGCGGGCGTCTCGCCCGCCCGCGGCCTGGACTCAAGAATCGGTCCCTCCCGGAAGTCTGACTAAGTGGCATTCAACGAAAGCGGGCGAGGGCGCCCGCGGTCCCAGTAAGAGCGGGCTCGCGCTGCCCTGCTCCGCAATTGGAGTGACGACTGGGTTCATTCCTTGACGGTCTCGAAGCATCGGGCCTAAGGTTGTTGCGACCCGTCCGCATAATGAGAGGTTAGAAGAAAAATGGGAGCGCGCACGATCGTCGTCGGAGACATTCATGGCTGCTACGACGAGCTGGAAGACATGCTGGCAGAAGTTGACTTCGGCCCGGGCGACCGTCTCGTCTCAGTCGGAGATCTCATTACGAAAGGGCCGAAGAATAGAGAAGTGCTCGACCGCTTCATGGCTGATCCTCAGTTTTCTGCCGTGATTGGCAACCATGATCTGGCATTGCGCCGGCGTTGGAACGGAGAAAAGTTTAAGTTGAAGGATTCGCAGAAACCGACGCACAAGGAACTGAAAAAAGATAAGGAGCACTACGTTTCTTATCTGAACTCGCTGCCATTTCTCATTGATCTGGGCACTCATTTGGTGGTGCATGCGGGAGTGCGCCCGGGCGTGGCGCTGCATTCTCAAACTACGGAGGACCTTACTGAGTTGCGGAGCTTGGGAAAAGATCGCACTGCTCGCGATGGTACTCCATGGTATGAAGTTTATGACGGCGAGAAAATCATTCTGTTTGGACATTGGCCGGCGTCAGAACCACGCCGCGGGAAAAAGGCGATCGGTCTCGACACGGGCTGCGTTTACGGCAATCAGCTCACGGCGTACATCATCGAAACCGGGGAATTCAAAACCGTTGCCGCACGACGGGCGTATGATCCTGCCTGATCAGTCATCAGTGCGACCATCGTGCCGCAGGCTCAAGCTTTCACTCAGGTTGAACGTAATGCGGTATTTCGAAAAAACCTTTAGCCGTGATACTTCTTGCCGGTGAATTCCGCGTTAGAAGATGAAAGTCATTTCGACGCCAGTGGGTTCTCACAAAACGGAGTTGAACCAGAGTGACTAAGCCACAACCAAACTTGCCCGACAAAGCCGAAGCTTCACCGGCGCCTGACGTGGAAGAAACCAACCTGCCCTCGCCTGGCCGCATGCCGGTATCGAATCCGTCTCGGGATGAACACTTTCTCGCCTGGTCTGTTTTCAATCGCGATTTGAGCCAGCTTGAGTTTTTCAAACGCTTGCTTGAGGAAGCCGCGGATGAGTCCGTGCCGCTGCTCGAGCGGCTGAAGTTTCTCACCATCTTCGCGAGCAACCTGGACGAGTTTTTCATGGTCCGTGTTTCAGGGTTAATGGAGATGCTCGATATCAAAGACTTTCAGCCGATGCCTGGTGAACTCACGCCGGCCGCTCAACTGAAGGTCATTCGCGATCGGGTTCTGCCCCTCGTTGATGAGCAGGCAAAGTGTCTCCGCAGCGTTTTACTTGAGCTCGGAATACAGGGAGTCGAAATCGTGAAGTACGACTCGCTGTCCGCGCGCGAGAAAAACGTGCTTAACCATTACTTCATGAGGAATGTCTTTCGGGTGTTGACTCCCCTTGCTGTCGACCCCGCTCACCCGTTTCCGTTTATCGCGAATCTCAGTCTCAACATCGGCTTGACGGTCGAGGTCGACTCGGATCCCGATGAGCCGGTAACCATGGGAAGTATGCCGCGCTTCGTTAGAATCAAAGTGCCGCCCGTTGTGCCGCGCCTGATTCCCATCGGCGACAGCAGGCAAAAGTTTGTTCTTCTCGAAGAGTTGATCGACGCGAATCTCCATTCGGTGTTTCCCAGCATGCGTCTCTGCCAGAGTCATTTGTTTCGCGTGACGCGCGATGCGGATGTGGAGATTAGAGACGACAAGGCGGCCGACCTGCTTGGGCGGATCAAGGAATCGCTGCGCGAACGCCGGTTCGGGAATGCGGTGCGCCTCGAAGTTTCTTCGACGATGCCTCGAGACATGCTGAAATACTTGACGCAGATGCTTCGGATCGGGCCCAAGGACGTCTATGTAACTGACGGAATTCTCGGCATCGGCGACTTAATGCGACTCTACGGTTTGGATAGACCGGAACTGAAAGACAAGCCGATTCGAATGACTGTGCCGGCGCCGCTCGGCAAGAAGAAACACTTGTTCGACGCGATAAAGAAGCAGGACGTTTTGCTTCATCATCCATACACGGCCTACACAACTGTTACCGAATTTATTCAGGCTGCCGCACAAGACTCAAAAGTATTGGCGATCAAAATATGTCTCTATCGCACCGGCAAGGATTCGCCGATACCAGAGGCGTTGATTGAAGCGAGCGAACGCGGCAAACAGGTTACGGCAGTGGTAGAGATCAAGGCGCGCTTCGATGAAGAAAATAATATTGAGTGGGCCGGCCGGCTTGTGGAAGCAGGGGTTCACGTAGTCTACGGACTCGAGAAACTTAAGACACACAGCAAAGTGGCCCTGGTTATTCGCCATGAGGATCACGGACTGCAAACTTACGTTCACATCGCTACGGGCAATTACAATCCCACGACTTCGAAAGTTTACACCGACCTTGGCGTGCTCACCGCGAACGCGGAGATAGGCGACGACGCAACCGACCTCTTTAATTACATGACTGGCTTTTCGAGGCCGCGCGCATACACCCACCTGATGGTGGCGCCGGTGAATCTGCGCGAACGCATGCTTGCGTTGATCGAGCGAGAGATTGATCACGCGCATGCGGGCAGGCCGGCTCGCATTGCTGCAAAGATAAATCGTCTGACCGATCTGGAAATCATTGATGCGCTTTACCGGGCATCACAGGCCGGAGTGCAGATTGATCTAATCGTGCGCGGGTCCTGTATGCTTCGCCCGGGAGTATCAGGGTTATCGGATACGGTCCACGTTAGAAGCATAGTGGGACAGTTTCTGGAGCACAGCAGAATTTTCTACTTCGCCAACGGAGGCGACGACGACGTCTACATCGGATCGGCCGACTGGATGACTCGGAATCTCGATCGACGAATCGAAGTTGTGACGCCTATCCTAGATGCAAACTTGAAACGGTATCTGAAGGACGTCGTGCTTGGCACTTACCTGAAAGATAATGTCAAAGCGCGAGTGTTGAATGCCGACGGCTTCTACGAACGGGTCCCGCTGGCGCCGGAAGAAGCGGAATTCAACAGTCAATTGCATTTCGAGGGAAGCATCAGTTTAGGTTCTTAACCAACGAAAGGGTCCTGCCCATGCACAGAAAACTGTATCAAGCGTTGATCGTCCTCGTCCTGTTTCTAATGCTGGCAACACCAGCTGCGGCGCAAAAA
>DASYMB010000241.1:0-12392 GCA_036009285.1 Pyrinomonadaceae bacterium
AGCGTTTCGATCTCGCGTATGACGCCGTCTCCACCTCGCTGTTTCCCTTTCCCGCCTGAGCGTTTGCGAATCCGGTATTCGCGTACTCTAAGCGGATAAGCATACTCGAGCGCTTCGGCGGGAGTGTTGAGGCTGTTAGTCATGTGTGTGTGCACCGCGCTCATTCCATCCTGCGAAGGACGCGCCCCCATCCCGCCGGCGACGGTTTCGTAGTAGGAAAACTCGCGAGCTGTAGCCGCGGTTCGTGGATCAATTCCACCAATCGTCAGGTTGTTCATCGTTCCCTGACTCGCGGCGGGTATGCGATGTGGCAGCGCCTGGGCCAACGCCTTGAACAGGACATCAACGATGCGCTGCGAAGTTTCCACGTTTCCGCCGGCCACCGCTGCCGGATGGACCGCACTGACGACTGTGCCTTTCGGCGCGAGCACTTCAATCGGGTCCATCAATCCGGCACTGGCCGGCACGTCGCCCTCAAGCAAACAGCGGAACACGTAGGAGACGGCGGAAACAGTAATCGCTTCCACCGCGTTGATTGGTCCCGAGACTTGCGGCGCGCTCCCGGTGAAATCAACCTGGGCCCGCTCTCCTATGATGCTGATTCGCACCTTGATATGAACCGGCGCGTCGGTCACGCCGTCGTCATCGAGCGCGTCTTCGGCCTGGTAATCACCATCGAGGATCGAGCCGATTGCATGTCGCATGAGCCGAGCGGAGTATGCAATCAAATGTGTTGCGTAGTCTGCCGTCTCGCGCGCGCCGCGACGTTCCACAATTTCCAGGAGACGTGTGGCGCCGGTTTTTAGTGAACCGATGTGTGCCTGGAAATCGCCACGACGTTCAGCCCCGCTCCGGACATTTGCGAGGATCAAACGCATCACGCCTTCATCGAGCTCGCCGTTTCTCACCAGCCGTATCGGCGGAATGCATAAGCCTTCACCGTAGATATCTGTGGCCATGCCCATCGAGCCTGGCGTTCCACCGCCGATGTCAGCGTGGTGCGCGCGGTTAGCAACGTAGAAAAGCGGACGGACGACCGCCGACCGGTGACGGACCGATCGGTTTTCCACGGCCATCGGTCGGCGGTCATCGGTCGTTCCAGCGAACACTGGCGCTACCAACGTGACGTCCGGCAGATGCGTGCCGCCGGCGAAGGGATCGTTTAGCGCAACTACATCGCCGGGCTGAAGATCGATTTCTTTCAAGGCTGAGGCGACGGCCATTGGCATCGAGCCCAGATGTACCGGCATGTGATCGCCCTGGGCGATGACGCGACCGCTTGAATCGAACACAGCGCACGAATAATCACGTCGCTCTTTTATGTTCGGAGAAAAGGCCGTGCGCCTGAGCGCAATTCCCATTTCTTCGGCAACTGAAGTATAGAGTGCGCGATAGATTTCGAGCGTTGTGGGATCGAATTGCTTCATGATTGACTTCCGGGGCAGTAGCCCGGAGAGCGCAAGGTGCTTGGGTTACAACCTTCCTAATGGTCGGGCTACTGCCCCGTTGACTCGACTTGAATGATCAGATTTCCATAGCCATCAACTTCAGCGGGTGTGTCCGCCGGAATCAGAGTCGTTGAAGAATACTCCGTCACGATGCACGGCGTGCGCAGTCGTACGCCGACGGGCAAGTCGACTCGATGATAAACCGCCACGCTCCAGTCTTTTCCATTAAGATAGGCGCTCACGTTCCTCGCTGGTTTCGAATCCTGTTTACCGCGCGAGGCGTTCAGTCTCCGCTGCGGAAGTTTTTCGACGATACCGGAAGAGCGAACCCGCGCACTAACAATTTCTACGATGGTTGACTGCTGCGCGTAGCCGTAGCGTTCCCGATGCGCGCGGTGAAACTCCGACGCGATGTTGCCGCTTGTTCTTTTGATCTCCAATTCAAACGATTGTCCCTGGTAACGAAGAGCAAGCGAGCGCTCGTGGCGTTGTGTCGCTGTCGGAAATCCTTCCTGGCGAAGAGCAGAGGTCGCGGTGCGTTCCAGCTCACGGAAAGTTTCGTCAAGCTTCTTTTCGACTCCCGGCGAAATCTCCAGCATCGTGGTGCGGCTCTGGTCCTTAACAACGTCGGCCGTTAGCACCCCGATCGCCGAAAGCGCGCCGGCAGAGTTTGGCACGATGATTCGAGGAATTCTGAGCGCCTGGGCCAGCTCAACTGCGTGAAGCCCGCCGGCGCCGCCGAAAGGCAACAGCACAAACTCGCGAGTGTCGTAGCCGCGTTCAACTGAAATGCGTCGCAGAGCGCGTTCCATATTCGTGTTAGCTACCGTCAGAACTCCTTGCGCGGCCTCCGTCGCGTTAACCTTACGACCGGCAGCTTTGCTCATCTCGCTCGCGAGTTGGCCCATAGCTTTTCGCGAACGCTCTTCGTCGAGCGAAAACTCTCCGCCGAGCAAACCTGCGCCGCCAAAGTGGCCGAGCAACAGGTGAGCATCCGTAACGGTCGGCAGGAACGAACGGCCGTAACAGGCTGGACCAGGATCGGCTCCCGCTGACTGGGGGCCAACGCGCAACGAGCCACCTTCGTCGACCCGCGCAATCGAACCGCCACCCGCGCCGACTGTGTGGATATCCATAATGGGCACGGCAACCGGCAGCCCGGCGACCGACGCTTCGTTTGTCATGCGCAATCCGTCGCGCCCGCAAAGAGCAACGTCGGTCGACGTCCCACCCATATCAAACGTGATGATCTTTTCAAAACCGGCGGCCCGCGCTGCTCGCAAAGCGCCAACCACTCCACCCGCCGGCCCGGAGAGAATTGTACGCACTGGTTCGTTTGCGGCGACCGAAGCTGAGATGCTACCGCCCGAAGACTGCATGACGCGCAGGCGTCGCGTGTTCATCGCCAGCCGCTTGAGGTAAGCTCCCATCAACGGTTGCAGGTAAGCGTTGATGGTGACGGTAGAAGTGCGCTCAAACTCTCGATACTCGGGAAGAATCTCGTGGGAGATCGATAGGGGAACTTTGAGAACGGAAAGCGCGCGCGCGATTTCCTGCTCGTGTTCCGGACGGACGAACGAAAACAGCAGGCAGATGGCAACGGAGTCGACCTTCGCTTGCTTCAGTCGCGCTATCAAAGCCAATAATTCTTTTTGATCAAGCGCCTCGATTACTTCGCCAGTGGAAGCCACGCGCCCGCGTAATCCGAAACGAAGATCGTCGGGCACGATTGGCGGCGGCCTAACTGCATTTAAGTTGTAGAGTTCGGGCCGCGCTTGTCTCCCGATCACGAGGACGTCTTCAAATCCGCGCGTGGTAACGAGTGCAGTGCGAGCGCCGCGACGTTCGAGCAATGCGTTTGTTCCCACGGTGGTGCCGTGAACAACTTCAATGCGGTTGAGAGGTGTGCCGGTCTTTGTTGAAATTGTGCGGAGGCCGGCACTGATCGCGAGCGAGGGATCGAAAGGCGTAGACGCCAATTTGAAAATCTCGAGTTGACCGTCCAGTTCAAAAACGAAGTCGGTGAAGGTCCCGCCGGTATCGACGCCGACACGAACCGTGCGAACACGTTTTGGTGATCGAGGGTTCCCAATTTTCTTTGTGACCATGTGGAGAGATCGATAGGACCAGTTGGATTTCGTAGTTGGTAACGCAAACTCTTCGTTTGCGATCTGGGCAGCGATACCAGAAGCAAACTAACAGTTTGCTTTACAGCCGCCAATATAGTCACAAGTAAAAATGTTGACAAGAAAGGCGCAGTGACTTATATAGCCAACCATTTTCCAGAAGACGATCTTAGTAATGGAAAGTGGTCCAGGCTGCCTCAATCCTGTTCGCAGCCTGAGAGACCAACTTGTTTCCGACAAAAGAGGAGACCCCTGATGAAGCATAACTCGTGGCACAGTTCATTAGTTGCAATTGCTTTACTGGTTACCGGCGTGCTCGGTTGCAGTAAGCTTGGCGCCAGTGGGCCGACCACGGCACCCGCCGGAAACAACAACAATCCTGCGAAGGATGTGCAAACCTCTCCCACCGATATCGCCGGCGACTATGCAATTGTGGGCACGAACGAGGACGGTAGTGCATACCGGGGTGGACTCAAAATTATCAAACACGGCGATGTTTTCCAGTTTCGTTGGGACGCCGGCAAACAATACGACGGCGTGGGCGTGCAGAAGGGCAATGTAGTGGCAGTAGCTTTCACCGGCGGCCGCAATGGGGAAGGGTGCGGTGTCGTGAGCTACCAGTTGCTCGCCGGTGGCGCGCTCGATGGCAATTGGGGCTATTGGGGTCATGACGAGATGGGCACAGAGAAAGCCACGCGCACCAGCGGCTCGGATCTGGCCGGCGATTACAATGTTACTGGAAAAAATCCGAACGGCAACGGCTACAAAGCCGAACTGTCGATTAAGCCCAAGGCCGGCGGCTACCAGTTTGCCTGGAGCAACAACACTTCCGGTTTCGGGATCAAACAAGGAAATACGGTGTCAGTCGGAATTGGCGGCTCACGCTGCGCTTTTGTGGCTTACGAAATCCAGCCAGGCGGAATGCTGGACGGCGTCTGGGGAGGCTACGGCAGCAGCAAGACGGGGACGGAGAAGGCAACGAAAAAGTAGGAGGCAGACAAAAGTTTCGAGTTCCGAGTTTTGAGTTCTGAGTTTTAAGTTTTGAAATTCATTGGAATATGTAATGGTCACGTGAACTCGAAACTCCGAACTCGAAACTCAGAACTCGAAATTGCTTTTAGTCTATCTTCCCCCAACAGTTACTCTTATTCGAAGCGCGAGCGGCATCGAGAACCAGTTGGGTACGATAACCGTCTTCGAATGTCGCTGCGCCGGCAACAGTGGTCCGGCCCTCCCTAAGCGCAGCGATGATCTCCTTTGAAAATGCCGTGAAGCCGCGCGACCAGCTTCCATCGCGCATGCCCGGAGCAACCGCATCCGGCTCAACCTGCACTGGTCGCCAGTCGCCCGAGCCTGCGGGTGAATGCCAGAGCGCGCCAGTCTCCTCTACCATCAGTGCGCCGCTGCTCCCATAAACCTCTAGCTGGTTTTGCAGCTTACCCGACTCAACAACCGACAGAGATGCCGCGCCGGTAGTCCCCTTGGTCAGCGGCGACTCAGCAAACCGCAGCAGCATGCGCACCGTGTCATCCGAGCTTACCGGACGCATTGTTCCGCTTGTCTTGTCGGGCCGTTCACCGACATGTGTCGAGAGCACGCAGCAAACTTCGCTGACTTCCGCAGCCAGCAGCCAACGAAACGAATCAATCGCATGTGAACCGATCGCTCCGAGCGTGCCGCCGCCCATCGTCACATCCGACCACCAGTCCCAGTTTCCCAAAACGCCGCGATAGTCGGAACGAAAAACATAGTTGCAGTGACGCACGGTTCCGATTTCACCGTTGTGCAACATTGCGCGCATCTTTCGCCGGCTGTTCAAAAATCGCAGTTCGTGATCGATCAACGCGAGCACGCCGGCTTCGCGCGCGCTCTCAGTCATTCGCTTCGCCTCGACAGCATCCATCGCCATTGGTTTTTCGCAAAGCACGGCCTTGCCTCGCTCGAGTGCAGCGAGCGTAATTTCCAGGTGGGTCGCCGGAGGAGTGACTACGCTTACCAGATCGACGTCGTCGCGTTCAACCAACTCACGCCAATCATTAGCGACGTGTTCGATGCCAAACTCATCGGCGACACTCTGGGCACGCTCACGATGCCGGCTCGTAATCGCAACCACGCGGGCGCCCTTACAATTCAGGAAACCAGGAATCTGCGTGGTGCGGGCAAAGCCGGCGCCAACAATCCCGATGCCGATAGTTTTGTCGTCACTGAGTCTCTTCAAACGTCTCTCCAACGATCTAATTGCCGGATACTAAGTCGCTAAGAATCGCGTAATCTTTTCTTCCTGCCTACTGCCGTCTGCCTGGTGCCGACTGATTAAAGAATGCCCCCGCAGGGATTCGAACCCCGAACCAACAGATTATGAGTCTGCTGCTCTAACCGTTGAGCTACAGGGGCGCATTTAACTTCCGGATTGCCGGGAGATTCTAGCGGAAATGTCCGCGCGTTTCCACGCGAGCAGAATTCGGCGTTTGTGTGACGAGCTTTCTGCTCGTCTCTCCGGCTTGAGTCTGTTATTACACCGTGCAAGGAGACTGAGACAGTCGTGCAACATGCGTGTTAAGATTTTGGTCAACTCGATTCCAGATTCCAGATTCCAGATTCCAGATTTAAGATTCAAGGTTCAAGATTTCAGAACTCAGGACTCAGGACTCAGAACTTCTTATGCCAACATCCAGCGCCAACGATCTCCATCTGGTGCCGCTGGGCGCAGGTGATCTCATCGATCGCGCGGTCAGGCTTTACCGTCGTCATCTCTTCACCTTGATGCGCATCGCTGCTCCGCCGGTGGTGGTGACCACTATCGGGTGGGTTTTGTGGACCATCGGGACGCGGGAAGTTGTCAGCACCCCCAGTACCGCCGGACTTGTTTTCTATGTGCTGCTTATTATCGGAGCGGCCTTCCTGATCATCGGCGGCCACATCTTCAGTCTCATTGTAATGGGTGGCGCGTCACGCAACCTTGTGACTCACCTGCTTTGGAATGAACCGGTGCTGGTCCGTACTACTTACGCCGCGGTCCGCTCCCGATTCTGGTCGCTGCTGGGCGCGACTATCCTGGTGGTGATGTGGCTCAGCCTGAGCGTCCTGGTCGGGTTTTTCGGCGCTTATGTTGTCATACTCTTCCTGGGTGCAGGCATGGTTGGAATCAGTCTGTTGTCGGCGCCTACGTGGCTTACTATTATTGTCGGCATCATCGGTGGTATAGGCGCGACCGTAGTCTTTCTCTGGTTGTTCTTTTTCATGGCCGGCAAGGTTGCTTACGTGCCGCAGGTTTTGCTGGTGGAAGGGAAGCGTGTCTTTGAATCTGTCAGCCGAAGTTTTTCACTGGCGCGTGGCAACGTACGGCGGCTGATGGCCATGACGTTCTTCATCACCTTTGCCACTTATTCCGCGCTGATGCTGCTCGTGATTCCACTTGGCTGGTATGGATACCTGAGCGGAATTGATCCGTCGCCCTGGAACGCGCCGCAGTGGCCGGCCTGGTACGCGGTGGCTTACAGCGTCATAGAACCTTTGAGCTCTATTTTGATAACGCCGGTCTGGATGCTGGCCATGTCGTTGCTGTATGTTGACGAGCGAGTCAGACACGAAGGTTATGATATCGAGTTGATGGCCTCGCAAAAGCTGGACGCGATGCCGCAGGTAGACGTCACGTCACCTTTTGCCCCGGCCATTTCGACCGGGCCGGCGCGGCTGCCGTTGCAGCGACCTCATTCAGGAAGCGTGCTGGGATTAAGTTGAGATCGAAACTCGCTACTCGCCAAATGATTAAGCGCAAGCGAATTTTACAAAACGAGAGTCGGGGTATATTCGCGCCTCGATTTACCGCGCGATTTCTGTGCGCAGTGACTCTGGTAATCCTATCGGCTTCCGCGGCCCTCGCTATTCCTGCCAGCGAATATCACGCGCACATGAGGCAAGCCGTAAAGGCACTCGGGACGCTGGCCCAGTCTGACAAAAACGAAAGTGCAGAGACTTATTTTTCGCGCGACCGCGAGACCACTCGTAGCGTGCGTGATCTAATGCCGCCGGCGCAGGCAGTCGAATGGAACGGCCAAAACTTCAACGTCGACAACTCGTGGCTGCACCAGGACCTCGACAAGTATGCAGCGGACGCGACCCTGGCGCGCTACGATTTGCTCCGGAGAATTACGGAGCGTCTACAGGCGCTGGATGAACGCCTCACAGAACTTGAACAGCCAACGACGGGAGCTTTACGAAGCAAGTCGCAGGAGAGTCGGAAGCTCGCGGAAATTTTGCAGCGGCCCGAATACGCGCACCAGGTAAAACAGCAGAGCGCGTTTAGTCGGCTGCTCGAACAGTTTATCCAGTGGATCAAAAGCTGGTTCCCGAAACCTAAACCGATGTCTTTCGGCCGCGCCGATTGGGTCCGTTGGTTCGCACAATGGTTCGTCATCATTTTGGCACTCGGTGTTTTGGCTTTTGTCTTGAAGTTGTTTGTGCCGCGCCTGCTTCGTGGTCGCCGGCCGAAAAGAAAAAGCAAAGCGAAGGCGCGTATCGTGTTGGGCGAACGGCTGGAGCCCGATCAGTCGGCGCTCGATCTTCTTACGGAAGCGGAAGCGCTAGCCCGCCGAGGCGAGTTGCGCGCGGCGATACGCAGAGCATACATCGCGCTGCTGGTTGAATTGGGAGATCGGAAGATCATCAGTCTGGCCCAATACAAAACCAACCGCGACTACCTGCGCGCGGTGCGAAAGATTGAACCGCTTTACGGCAACGTGAAACAACTGACCGATAGCTTTGAGCGCCACTGGTACGGGCTGGCCCAGGCAACCGAAAGTGATTGGCTGGCGTTTCGCTCCGCTTACAAGCAGGCGCTGAGATGAACCTGTCAGAACCGCCTGCGGTAGCGGGCGGGCATCGGTCAATGAGCCCACCCGCTACCGCAGGTGGTTCTGACCGCGGCTAATAACTTATGCGACAACGATTCGGACTCATAATCACTATCCTGGTGGCGGTGGGCATTCTGGTGGCCATCAACTCCGCAGCCTATGTGAAGGAGGAAGAAAAACAGGATTCGGAACAATGGCCTAACCGGTCCACCTACAACGGCGGCACTACCGGCACGCGAGCGCTTTACGATTTGCTGAACGAGTCGGGTTACAAAGTTATGCGTTGGCGGGAGCCTCCCGATCGATTGTTAGGCGTTGGCGGTCAGAAAGTGCGGACATTCGTGATCGTCGGCAGGCCGCGCGTTCCGGTTTACGAGGAAGAAGCAACGAGCCTGCTGCTGTGGGTCGCACGCGGTGGACGACTCGTAATCGTCGATCGCCCGCCCGACGATAACTTGTTGCCGCGCTCGGGAGCGTGGAAGGTCACTACCGAGTATCCTGTTTTTCCCTTTACCGCCGATCCGGCAAGTCCCGGGCAAATAATTGAAGGAGTTAAGCCGGTTAATCCGGCGCAACCGACGCTACTAACTCGCGAGGTTGAGTCAGTGATGCCGTCGCGATTAGTTTTGGCCATCAAACTTTTCGCGTTGAGCAAAGAAGAAACCATGAAGGCTGAGAAAGACAGTTCTCAAGGAGGCAACGCGAATAACGAAAACTTTCCCGGCGGTGGAGCTGGACCACCACACGACGATTCCGGCGTAGTAGTTACGGATTCTTCGTCCTCGGGTTCTCCGGCTCCCGTCGTCCACCTGGCGATGGCCCAGGGAGCGATACTCGTCGACTACCCACACGGCAAAGGCAGGATAACGTTGTTAAGCGATCCGTTTATCGTTGCAAATGGTGGTATTGGTCTCAAGGACAATCTGCAGCTCGCGATAAATCTGCTCTCGACTACTGACGGCTTGATCGCTTTTGACGAGTTTCATCAGGGACGTGGCGCAACTCACAACGCCTTCGTCGGCTACTTCGAGGGTACTCCGGTGCTGGCGATCTGCGGGCAACTAGTCCTGCTGATTCTCCTCGTGCTTTGGACGCGCGGACGGCGCTTCGCTCGCCCCTTGCCGCTGGCGCGGATCGATCGCAGATCGAGTTTGGAGTTTGTTGCGTCAATGGCCGAGCTGCAACAGCGCGCTCGCGCCTTCGATCTGGCGATCGAAAATATTTATTCGCGCACCAGGAGGGTGCTGGCGCGCTATGCCGGCGTCGATTACAACAGTCCGCGCCGCCATATCGCCGAGCGCATCGCCGCGCGCTCGAGCATAAAGTCCCATGAACTCGAGACGCTGATGCGGCAATCCGAAGAAGCTATCAATGGCGGCGGCATTAGCGAGCGGCAGTCGATTCAGTTGGTGAAACGACTGCGCGAGGTGGAAACTATTCTGGGTCTACGCATGCGCTCGCGGGAAGTGAAACAGACGGCCCAAAATATTTGACGAAAGAAGATCTTTGTACTTTGATCTTCTGACTTCTGACTTCTGACTTCTGACTTCTGACTTCTGACTTCTGACTTCGGACTTCGGACTTCGGACTTAATTCTTTGGAATTTGATTCTGGGTTTTAGTCCTTGTTTTTCGTGCGCTGGTCTTTGTTTGAAATCTTGAATTTGAAATCTGTGATGCCGCAGGCCGTTGCATCAGAGTCCAAAGTCCAAAGTCTGAAGTCCGAAACCTAAGTCCAAAAATCAAAAAGCTCCAAACCTAAAAAAAACTAAAGCTACTTGTAGAAAACCAAAATGATTGATTACGTCTCCACAACTGTCGACCACATCCGGCGCGAACTGGGCAAAATTGTAGTTGGTCAGGATGAACCTATCGAACAGATCCTGATTGCTCTACTCGCGGAAGGCCACGCGCTAATCGAAGGTGTTCCCGGGACCGCGAAGACGCTTACCGTGAAGACCATCGCGCGCATCATCAACGCCAACTTCGGCCGCATCCAATTCACGCCGGACCTGATGCCTTCGGACATCACCGGCACCAACGTCTTCAATGTCGCCACATCGACTTTCAATCTGCGTCAGGGACCGATCTTTACTGACATCCTGCTGGCGGATGAAATAAATCGCACCCCGCCGAAAACGCAGGCAGCCTTACTCGAAGCGATGGAAGAGCGGCAAGTGACGATTGACGGCGATCGGCACACACTGTCTCCCATCTTTACCGTGCTGGCGACGGAAAACCCAATCGAATATGAAGGGACTTACCCGCTGCCTGAGGCCCAACTCGATCGCTTTATGCTGAAGATTCTGCTTGATTACCCCGGCGAAGAACAGGAGCGACAAGTGGTGGCAAACTGGGACGCGGGATTCAATTCCAGGCGACTCGACGAGGTTCACATTGAGCCATTGGCAGACGCCGATGCTATTTCCCGTTGCCGCCGTGAAGTCAGCAACGCGCGCATGGAGCCAGGCGTGCAGCATTACGCAGTCGATCTGGTTCGACGCACGCGCGCGCATCCTTTCATTCACTACGGCGCGAGTCCTCGTGCTTCAGTAGCGCTGCTTCTTTGCGCGAAAGCGTTGTCGGCTATTCGCGGTCGCGAGTTTTCAACTCCTGACGACGTGCGCGACGTCGCCGCTCCGGTGCTGCGCCATCGACTGACTCTGCGCGCCGAAGCAGAACTCGACGGCGCCACTCCCGACGTTGTTATCGCGGATATCTTGAAGAGCGCGGAAGTGCCACGGTAGCGCACCCGAAGCGGGGTAGCTTGCCTCAAACCGAATGTCTATGCGAGCATCAAACTGCGTCTGGAGAAAAACGATGAGCGAAAGCTATAAAGCCTTACTTAAAGGCGATCATTTGGAATGGACTGATGTTGTGCCGGATCACCTCGCAAGTGAACAGGCCGTCGAGGTGATTATCCTGGACGAACCAGAGCAGATGGCCGAACGTCGTCGTCGCATGGCTGAAGCGCTTGAGAATCTCGCCGCGTCTGACGCATTTTCCGAAATTTCCGACCCGGTGGAGTGGCAGCGCGAGATTCGCAAAGATCGCCCCCTACCCGGCCGCGACGTCTGATGCTTCTCGATAGCAACATCATCATCTATTCCGCAAAACGTGAGCATGCCGAGTTGCGGCACTTCCTCGATGAAAATCGCTACTCTGTTTCAGCCGTAAGTCGCATCGAGGTTCTTGGCTACCACCTCCTCGCTCAAAAGCAACGCGAATATCTTGAGAAATTCTTTGAGGCTGCAAGTGTTCTAGCAATATCTGACTCGGTCATAACTCAAGCGGTTCAACTGCGGCAAGAAAAACGAATAGGCCTGGGTGATGCGATTCTCGCAGGTACCGCTTTGGCTCACCAGCTCGATCTCGTGACACGTAACGTCCGCGACTTCAGTTGGATTAACAGCCTGAGCCTTATCAATCCCCTCGAAACGATAAGCTAGTTAATTCCAAGTTCGGCAAACAGTCGGCTTTTGCCATGCGCTTTGTCTTCACCAAGCTTTTCTATCTCCTGATCGCCGCGGGCCTGATCCTGCTCTCGCTGTCGTGGGGGCGGCCGTGGCTGCGCTGGGCCGCGCTCGCTTACGACGTCGCGCTAATAGCCCTCGCGATAATCGATGCGCGCCGGAGTCGACTTCCCCAGGAAGTGCGTATCACGCGCGAATTCAGTGGACGTTTCGCAGTGGGCGCCGAGACCGAAGTCCACCTCAAGGTTCAGAATGCGCAGCCTTATGCAATTTCGCTGCTGATCAAAGATGAGTACCCGCCGCAAATGAAACTGTCGGGACTACGCGAAACGCACCTGCGTGTGGATGGGCAAACCTCGGCGGCGCTGGTCTACGGTCTCACCCCACCAAAACGAGGACGATTCGAGTTTGGCCAAATCGCGGTGCGCTTTCTTTCGCGTTTGAATCTGGTGTGGTGTGAAACGCGCGTAGGTGAGGCCACCGCGGTCAAAGT
>DASYMB010000242.1:0-4886 GCA_036009285.1 Pyrinomonadaceae bacterium
TAAACGAGTTGTCTCTAAAGCAAGATGCAAACAGTAGAACACAGCACAGTGCTTGAAGATGTAGGGCTGACTGCCAGGCGCATCTTTAGTCTGGTCGCTACCGAACTTCAGCAGGTCGAGCTGGAGTTTGAGCGCCAGGCGCGTTCCAACGTTCAGGTGATCGCCTATCTGGCGGATTATCTGCGGGAGTCGGGTGGCAAGCGCGTTCGACCGGCGCTGACAATTCTCTCAAACTATGCGGTCGGCGGTGACGGTTCGCGTTACAACTCGATTCGCATGGCCACTGTGATGGAGTTTCTCCACACCGCCACCCTGGTTCATGACGACATCATCGACAGCGCTGACACTCGCAGAAATCGTCCCACCGTAAATGCCCTTTATGGAAACGAAACGGCGGTGTTGATGGGCGACTGGCTTTACATGTCGGCGTTTGAAACCAGCCTCGCCGAACGCTCGCTGCCGATTCTCGATATCCTCACGCGCGTGACTCGAAAAATGACTGAGGGCGAGTTGCTCCAATTGACGACGCTGGGAAGAACTGACGTTTCGGAGCAGCAGTATCTCGACATCATACAGCGAAAGACTGCTTTTCTTTTTAGCGCGTGTTGCGAAGTGGGCGCCATACTCGGTGGCGCAGCGGAGCCGGAGCAGAAGGCCCTGGGCGATTACGGAATGAACCTCGGGATGGCATTTCAACTAACCGACGATCTACTCGACTTCACTTCAACCGACGATGTTTTGGGGAAGGGCGCGGGGGTTGATCTGCTGGGCGGGAAAGTTACGCTCCCGCTGATTTATCTGATGGCCGGTGAACCGTCCGCGCGTGAGATGGTCCAGACGGTGATGAGCGAAGGCGGCTATGGAAGCATTCCTCGTAAGGAACTTCACCATGCTGTAGTTAGTGTCGGCGCAATCGAACGAGCCCGCGCGCGTGGTGACGAATACGCTGCCGCGGCGCGAACTGCGCTCGACAGCCTGGCGGATTCTGAGTTTTGCGAATCGTTGAAAGCAATACCTACCTACGTGCTGGACCGGGATCGCTAGTTTACGTAAAGCAAACTGTTAGTTTGCGGTGTAACCTGACAGACTTCAGTGCAGTAAGTCTCAAGTCACGGCTGCTAGATTCTAAGGCATGCGAAGCAAACTAACAGTTTGCTTTACACGAGTAGAGCATTGTGAAAATCCCGAAATCCCTTTAAGATTCCCCCGATGACGGACCACCCAAGCGAAAATCTTCTTTCCCGGCTCGAGCAAAGCTTGCGGCAGTCGCGCGCAGCGCGCATGCATCTGGCCGCCCGCTTGAGAGAGCTTGAAGTTGAAGCGGATGCTGTTCGCGCCGAGTTGGCGGAAATGGATACGCTCGCCAGCCAGTCGGAAGCCGCGATCTACCGGCTGCTGACTTCGATACTTGCATCCGGTAATCTTTCGGCCAATCTTTCCGGCGGACTTCCTTCCGACGCGGAACTCGAGGCGGCAATGAGGCCTTCCACTCCGCCAGCTCGCTCGCGGTTTGCGCTGGATGAGAGGCGGCAGGACATTCCAACGCTGCGGCCGAACACAGAGGCTATGAGCGATCGCTTCATGGATCGCACGATTCCCCAGGCCGTGACCCTCCTGTTGCGTGAAGAAGGCGGCGCGCTGCACGTGAATGAAATTTACAACCGGCTGCTCGAGGGTGGGTTCAAGTTTACTGGACAAAATCCCACGATCAGCATCGCAGTCTCCCTCAATCGCAACACGCGCTTCCGAAAAACCGCGCCCGGCACCTTCGACCTCATGATGCGCGACGCTTCGAAAGCTTCGTAAATAACCGCCAAGAGCGCCAAGCACAAACAACAATTCAAGCCGGCTATCTAAATCTTCTGGCGTCCTTCGCGTCTTGGCGGTTAATGAGTTGCACCAATAGAATGCAAACATGCGCGCGATGATTCTCTCCGCCGGTTATGGCACTCGTCTCTGGCCGCTGACCGAAGACCGCACCAAGCCTGCCATTCCCATCCTGGGTAAGCCACTCGTCGGATACGTTGCCGAGTATCTGGCTAGCTACGGTTGCGATGAAATAGTCGTCAATCTTCACCATCGGCCGGAGTCCGTTCGGCGTGCACTCGGCGATGGCAGCCGGTTTGGAGTGAAGCTGCATTATGTTGAAGAGCCTGAAATCCTGGGAACCAGCGGAGCGCTCGACAATGCGCGGGCGCTGCTTGATGGCGAAACGTTTGTGGTAGTCAACGGAAAAATAATTACGGACATCGATCTCAACGCCGCTTTCGAGACTCATCGTCGCCAGCAGGCAATAGCGACGCTCGTCCTGTTGCCAAACCGGAGCTTCGAAAAGTTTTCAGTGGTAAATACGGTTGACGGTTGCGTCAGTGGTTTCGGCGGCCTGCCCGCGCCAGAACAGTTTTCTGAAAACGATCCTCCGCTCATGTTTACTGGAATTCAGATCCTTGAGCCACGAATTTTCGACTACATTCCACGAGGCGTCTTTTCGCATTCAACGACGGACGTTTATCCCCGGGCGATAGCCAGTGGTGAACGGGTCGCTGCGCACATAGCTGAAGGGCGCTGGTTTGAGCTGTCCACGATCAAACGTTATCTCGACATCAGTCTCCGGCTGCTTACGGAGGCCGGCAAGAATGTTAGCGCCGGAGCCAATTGCCAGATAGCTGCGAATGCGCGAGTGGAACAGTCCATACTTTGGGATAACGTGATAGTAGAGAGTGGCGCACGCGTCAAACGAGCCGTGTTAGGCGACCACGTCAAGATACGCGCCGGCGAAGTGATCGAAGATGCAGCAGTCGTTTGTGCTTCGCTTATTCAAGGAAAGACCTTACCGCCGAAAGCACTCAAGGGAGAGGTGCGGGGTGACAATTTTGTCGTGCCTCTGACTGAGTGATACAATCCCCCTCACAAACAAAAATCTTAACGGTGAAGTTGATCTAAACAGTTTCGCCACCTTAAGAGGATTGAACGCGCCTTTCTTTCCCGAATGAGTTCAGCAAAACAGGTGACTACGAGCGCATTTGACCTCTCTCCCGCAGAGCGGCTCCTTGGGTTTCTCGAGGGCCAGGGCAGCGACAACAAGTTGATTGTCCCGCTCACCCCTGATGCTTCAACCCGCAATTACTTTCGCATTCCCTGGAAGCGGGGAAAGGCCGTCGCGGCCGTTTATCCCGACCCGTTTGATCCCGATTTCCATCCCTATCTGGATGTAACCCGCCTCTTTCTGGAAAGCTCGATACCCGTCCCGGAGATCTATGCCGTCGACGGGGGAAGCGGAGTCATCGTTCAGGAAGATTTAGGTGACCGGCAATTATTTCGTGTTTACGAAACAGCCCCAAAGGACGAATGCGACGAGTATAAGGAGCGGGCGGTAAATTTAATCGCGCAAATTCAGAAGGCCACCGGAGCGGCCTACGAACGGCAATCCATTGCGAGCCGTTTGGCTTTCGATGAACCCAAACTTTCCTGGGAGTTGGATTTTTTCGTCGAGCATTACTTTGGAAGTTTGAGAAACGAAACTCTGCGCCACGCCGAAGTAGCAGAACTTAAAGCCGAACTCAACGATGTTTCCGCGGAGCTCGCCGCCCGCCCGCGGGTGCTCTGCCATCGCGACTTTCACGCCGCGAATCTGATGATTGATGGAGACGACCGCCTGCGCATCGTCGATCATCAGGACGCGCGTATGGGTCCGGTCACCTATGATCTGGTTTCCTTTCTGCTCGACCGGCGATCTGAGCCGCCTTCGCTGGCGGAGTTGCGCGCGTATAGATTGTTTCTCTTGGAGGAGCGCAGACTGCTCGGTTTGGAAGCGCTCGATCCCGATGAAGTTGCGCAGGAGTTTCGGCTGATGACGATTCAGCGCGGCCTCAAAGCGACGGGGACGTTTTCCTATCAAACGGCTGTTTGCAGTCGGGGCAGCGCGTATGAACAGTTTATTCATCCGACGCTTTGCATTGTGCTTCAAGCTGCCGATTGGCTCGACCGGTTTCCGACCTTGCGCCGTATGCTCAGAGAACGCACGAATCTCAATTAAGAGACGAAAAGCAAAACTGTTAGTTTGCTGTTCAGGTAACGCAAACTGTTAGTTTGCGTGGCACTGGCAAGATGAAACGTTCAGTTTACAATATAACTTCCGTTCACGAGGCAAACTAACGGTTTGGCTTTACTTTAAGAATTTAGGACAAGAAATCATAAATGCCTATCGAATCACAATCACTGGAAACAGCAACGGCGCCGCGGAGTTTCATCAATCGACTAGCAGAACACGTTGGCGAGGAAGTCACGATCAAGGGCTGGCTTTACAATCTCCGCTCGAGCGGCAAGATTCTGTTTCCGCAACTCCGCGACGGGACC
Source organism: Pyrinomonadaceae bacterium (assembly GCA_036009285.1). Taxonomy (GTDB): domain Bacteria; phylum Acidobacteriota; class Blastocatellia; order Pyrinomonadales; family Pyrinomonadaceae; genus PSRF01. The sequence goes on from DASYMB010000242.1 coordinate 4,357, forward strand.
GGCATCGTGCAATGTGTAGCGCTGAAGAATTCGGTGACAGCGGAAGTTTGGGACGCGCTGAAAGGGCTGGGTCAGGAATCTGCACTCGCGATTAGAGGTACTGTGCGGGAAGACAGCCGCGCGCCTGGTGGGTTTGAGATCGATCTGCTGGACGCGGAAGTGTTGAATGAAGTTCACGATTATCCGATCACGCCGAAGGAGCACGGTACTGAGTTTTTAATGGACCATCGCCACTTGTGGTTACGGTCACGCCGGCAGCATGCGATTCTTAAAGTTCGCCACACCGTAGTTAAAGCAGTGCGCGACTTTTTGGATAACGACGGCTTTACGCTTGCCGATGCGCCAATCTTTACCCCAGCGGCTTGCGAAGGAACAACCACGCTTTTCGAAGTGGATTATTTCGACGGCGAGAAGGCATATCTCACGCAGTCTGGCCAGCTTTACAATGAAGCGACTGCGGCTGCTTTTGGAAAAGTCTATTGCTTTGGGCCAACGTTTCGCGCGGAGAAATCAAAGACGCGTCGGCATCT
>DASYMB010000243.1:0-5402 GCA_036009285.1 Pyrinomonadaceae bacterium
GACCTTCTCCTGCGCCACGGAACCCAGCAGACCCGAGGGCCGGAAAAGGAGTATCAGAATCAATATTGCGAACGCGACCGCATCCTTGTAAGTGGGCGAGAGGTATCCGACCACCATGGTTTCGGTAATGCCGATGAGCAAGCCGCCCAGTACTGCGCCGGGAATGTTGCCAATGCCGCCAAGCACTGCCGCGACAAACGCTTTCAAGCCGACGAGTATGCCCATCAGGGGATCAATACGCGGGATGCGAATAGCCACCAGCACGCCGGCCGCAGCGGCCAGCGCGGAGCCCAGCGCAAAAGTGAACATGACAATGCGGTCGGTGTTGATGCCCATTAGTTTCGCGGATTGCAGATTGAACGAAACGGCACGCATGGCGCGACCGGTCTTGGTGCGAAACACGACGAGCTGTAGTCCGATCATTAAGACCAGGGCAATCACCAACACGATGATGTCAGCACTATTAATACTGGCCCCTCCGAAGAGGTCGATGTTTCGCTTCCGGAAAAGTTCCGGGAAGAACTTCGGATCCGCGCCGAAGACCACCTGACCGCCGTTCTCCAGCAACAGTGAAACACCGATAGCAGTGATTAGGGCGGTGAGTCGCGAATACTTGCGAACCGGCCGATAAGCAAAGCGTTCGATGATAACGCCGAGCGCGGCGCAAATTGCCATTGCCAGCAACATCACCACCAGCGCCGTGACGAGCGATGGCTGCATGGTCCCGCTTCCAAGCAAGCCACGGGCGATCAAACCGTCGGCGCCCTGCCCCAGCGCCTGGGCGCCACGCACGCCGAGCCCGTTGGCAATGTAATAGCCCATGAAAGCGCCGACCATGTACACGTCGCCGTGCGCGAAGTTAATTAGCTTCAGTACGCCGTAGACCATCGTGTAGCCCAGCGCGATGAGCGAATAGATCGCGCCAAGCGAAATCCCATTGATTAGCTGTTGCAGAAACGTACTCATACTTGTGAGCCGCCGGCTTAAACTCTGTTCAGTATTCCAGGTCGAAACGAAATCAACTTAAGGTGTGGTTGTTTTCACCGGAGACTTTGCTGCCGCAGCCGGCGAACTTTTGGTTGCGGGTGACGCTGCGGGTTTCGCGGGAGCAGCCGCGGCTGGAGACGCTTTCGTCGCCGGTGATGCTGCGGTCGCGGGCGCGCCGGGCGAAGCAGCAGCGGCAGGCGACGCGCTCGTCGCAGTCGTCGGCATTGCCGCGCCTTCGACCTGCACGCGTTCCGCCACCACAAACTTTCCGCCTTCCTCGATCTTGATCATGACGATCGGTTTGACCGCATCGCGGTTTTCATTGAAGGTTACTTTTCCAGTCACTCCGGGAAAGTCTTTGGTCGCTGCGAGAGCGTCGCGAATCGCCGGACCTTCGAGCGAGTTAGCGCGCTTGATGGCGTCAAACATAATGCGCGCCGCGTCGTAGGCAGTTGCGGCCAGCGCATCAGGCACCGTGCCGTAGCGTGACTTGTAGTCGCTAACAAACTTCTGCACCAGAGGATCGGGATCGTCGGGTGAATAGTGATTGCTGAAATAACAGCCATTGAGGGCCGCGCCGCCGATCTTATACAGGCTCGGCGAGTCCCAGCCATCGCCGCCGAGCAGCGGCACCGTCAGGCCTTTATCGCGCGCTTGCTTCGCGAACAAGCCGACATCGCCGTAGTAGCCGGGAACGAAGACTATGTCGGGGTTCGCACCCTTGATGTCTGTAATCTGCGCGTTGAAGTCCTGATCGCCTGACTGGTAAGACTGCGTGAGCACGATCTGCCCGCCCAATCTGGTGAACACGTCCCTGATCACTTTTTCCAATCCAGTCGAATAATCCTGCTTCCGATCAACCATCAGCGCGGCGCGCTTGGCGCCCAGACTCTTCGCGCCAAACTGCGCGATGGCCGCGCCCTGCACCGGATCGATGAAGCAACTGCGGAAAATGTAGTCGCCCTTCTTCGTTACTTCCGGATTGGTTGAGGAGGGGGTGAGCATCGGAATGTGGGCGTTCTGCGCGATGGGCGCGGCGGCGATCGAACGCGAGCTGGCGACTTCACCAATGATGGCGTGAACCTGATCCTGCGTCACAAACTTGGTGACGATAGTGGCGGCCTCTGAGGCATCCGAGCGATCGTCCTGGACCAGCAACTCAATCTGCTTGCCGTTGATGCCGCCGGCCGTGTTCCATTCGTCGGCAGCCATCTTAATGCCGTTCGTAGACGAGATGCCGAAGTTAGCGGTGTCTCCAGTGAGCGACATGAAGACGCCGATTCTGACTTTGTCGCCGCCTCCGCTGTTTCCGGACCCACAAGCGAAAGCGAAAAGGAGAGAAGCAATCAATCCCAGCGAAAGCAGAATTCTTTTCATAGTTTCCTCACAGGCAAAATTGTTTGTGGCGATAGGTGTAGTTTAGAGTTCAAGCTTTAGCTTGCGCCGCGAATGGGAGACCTAAAGACGTTAACTTCGAGTCGACAAATTGCTATCGGTCCAAAAGCGAGGCTGAATAATAGCTTCGAGACGGTTGCTGACGCAAACTTTGAATGCTCCGTAACGCAAACTGTTAGTTTGCGGCGTCCTGCGCCACGGGCGGACAGCATAGTAACCAGCCTCTCCAGCACCGCTACGCAAACTAACAGTTTGCGTTACAATCGCGCGCGATGACAGAGCCACGACAACAAGCGACGCCGGCATTAGGCGACATGAGCAAGGAAGACTTTCGCCGCTTTGGCCACGAGCTAATCGACTGGATCGCTGAGTATCTTGAACACGTTGAAGATCTACCGGTGCTGTCACAGATCGAGCCGGGCGATCTAAAAGCACAACTGCCAACCTCGCCGCCGGAAAAAGGCGAAACGATGGAACAGATCATCGCCGACGTGGATCGATTGATTGTTCCCGCGCTCACGCATTGGAGTCATCCTTCGTTCTTCGCCTACTTCGCTACCTCTACTTCGGCGCCGGGAATCTTCGGCGAACTCCTGAGTGCCGCCTTCGACAACAAGGCCATGCTCTGGCGTACCTCGCCGGCATCTACAGAGCTTGAAGAGGTCACACTCGACTGGCTCCGGCAGATGATGGGTCTCGACGCCGGCATGACCGGCATCATCTACGACACGGCTTCGGTTTCCAGCCTGCACGCAATCGCCGCCGCGCGCGAGGGCGTGGAACTGCGCATTCGCGAAGAAGGAATGAGCGGCCGGAAGGACCTGCCGCTGTTGCGTGTTTACGTTTCCGAGCAGGCGCATTCATCAATTGAAAAGGGCGTGATAACGCTCGGACTCGGCCAGCGCGGGCTCAGAAAGATTCCGACCGACGCCGAGTTTCGCATGGACGCGAAGGCGCTGGCTGCTGCGATAGAAGAGGACAAGGCAAACGGCTTCGTGCCTTTCTGCATAGTGGCGACAGTCGGCACCACGTCAACTTCGAGCATCGATCCAATTGCAGAGATTGTGCCCATCGGTGAAAAGCACGCGATGTGGCTGCACGTTGATGCGGCTTATGCAGGCTCGGCTGCAGTTGTCCCGGAGCTGCGACACATTCTGAAGGGTTGCGAGCGCGCGGATTCCCTCGCCGTCAATCCGCACAAATGGTTGTTCACGCCGTTTGATCTTTCAGTGTTGTATTGCCGGCACTTGGATCTACTGCGGCGCGCGTTCTCGCTCGTTCCGGAATATTTGCGCACGCCGGAGCAGGAAAAAGTCCGCAGCGGATCGGATTACGGCGTGCAACTCGGGCGCCGCTTTCGCGCGTTGAAGTTATGGATGATCATTCGTTACTTCGGACACGAAGGCCTGGCGGCGCGAATACGCGAACACTGTCGACTGGCAAAGTTGTTCGCCTCGTGGGTGGAAGCCGATCAGAATTGGGAGTTGATGGCCCCGGTGCCGTTGGCGCTGGTTTGCTTTCGTGCTTGTCCGCGGATGGATGGAATAGATGGGGCGATAGATGAGGCGAGGCGTGACGCTCGGCTTGAGGTGCTGAACGAAGCGATCATGCATGGAGTGAATGCGACCGGAAAAGCGCTGCTCTCTCATACTAAGCTCAACGACAAACTTACGCTCCGACTCTCCATCGGCAACATTCGCACTACCGAAAAACACGTGCGGCAGGTTTGGGATTTATTGAATGAGCAACTAAAGTTACTCTATCCTCGGTCTTAGACGGGGCAGTAGCGCGACCGTTAGGAAGGGCGTCGCGGGAGCGCTCGGCCACGCCCTTCCTAACGGTCGGGCTACTGCCCCGTACGCTGCGCCCATTTTCAATCGGACTTTAAAGATTGCTGGGAGGACACATGAAATCATCGCGCAACTTTTCTCTGCTATTCGCATTGCTGCTGCTGTGCGGCTGGTCCGCTTCGGCGCAAACTGCTCCGAGCGACGCGCAACAGTTCAATAAGGACGGGCTGGCCTTTAGCTACCCCGCCGGCTGGACTTTCAACGACACGAGCAATGCCGACGCTCAACAGATGACTTTCGGACGGCCTGACAGTGACGCCCAGATCACAGTTTTCGTTTTTCGTGCGCTGCTTACATCGCCAGAAAAACTGGCGGAAGCGAAGCGGGTTTTGGTTGATAAGTATGTCGCGTCCACGACGAAGTCTTTTGAACAGGCCGGCGGTCATCCTGAGAGTTCGCCGGCGAGCACGGAGATCGGCGGCGTTAAGTCGGAAGGTATGAAGATTCGCGCCTCGCTTGATGGCGTGCCGGGTGTGGCTGAGATCCATTGGGCCGTCGTGGGTCAGCGTCTCGTAGTGCTCACCTTCCTTGGTCCGGATAAAGCGCTGACAAAAGCAGCGCCCGCGTGGGACACGATGCGCAACACTATGAAGATCGAGGAACCACAACCGCAACCGAAGCCGCAACCGAAGCCGAGCCCCACGCCATAGGCCTTGTCTATGCGCGAAACCTATCTGAGAACACTTGCGTTGATCGCAACTGCGATGCTTGTGGCGGCATCGCTTTCCGCTGTTCACGCTCAGCCGCGTCGGTCCGCATCCTCGATGGCGCTGGGCGACATACTTCGAGTCGGGAACGTCAGCGACGCTCAGATCTCTCCGAATGGGCAGTGGGTTGTTTATACCGTCTCGACGATCGAAGGCAACGAAACTATCAGCACGCTGTGGCTGACGCGCGTGAGTGTTAACCTCACTTTCCAACCGACCAGCACTCTACCGCCAACGCCCGAGCGCATCCCCTCCTCGGATTCTTCGGGCTGGCCCGGGGGAACGTTTACATCGTCGCCGCTGCTCGTTGGGAGTTGGAATGCTTCCAACCCGCGCTGGTCGCCGGATAGTTCAAAGATCGCATTTCTTTGCGATCGCGATGCGCAACACGGGCTGTGGGTAGTTGGCCTCGAGAAACGCGAGCCGCGCTTCATCGCTCCGGTTCAGACCACCAACTTTTTCA
>DASYMB010000244.1:0-3115 GCA_036009285.1 Pyrinomonadaceae bacterium
TTCGTAATTTTGTATAAGGATTCGCGCCGATGCAGTCGCCGGTTCTCACGAATGCGATCGAAAACCACGATCGTATCGTTGACTGAAAAGCCGACGAGAGTGAGCAGCGCCGCGATTACCGTCAAGCTTACTTCCCACTGAAAGATCGAAAAGAAACCAAGCGTTACCAACACGTCGTGAAACACTGCGATCACGGCAGCCGCGCCGTAGGTCCACTCAAAGCGGAAGGCGATGTACAGAAGAATGCCCACCAGCGCCGCCAGGGTAACGGCGATTGCCTTGTTGCGAAGCTGCGCTCCGGCAACCGCGCCCACCGCATCCGTTGCTTCGATCTTAAAAGCCGCTTGCGGATCGGAGTTGAGATCTTTGTCGGCTGTCGCCTCTGGGCCAAAAGCGCTAAGCGCCGCGCGGACCTTCGCTCGGCCCGCATCAAGCTGCGCCTGAGATTCGCCTCCTGAACCCTCGAGCGGGATCTTGATCAGCACGATGTCGGGTTTATCCGTAACGGGCTGAATGACGGCGTCCTTCAATCCGGCTTTCACCAACGCGTCGCGGACGGCCTCAGCCGGAGGTCGCTGCTTAAACCTGGCCGTAACGACCGTTCCGCCTTTGAAGTCAACGCCGAGGTTAAACGCTTCGCTGCCGTTTGGATGTTTCCACTGGCGAAAAACGGCGGAACTAAGACCCGCAAGCATTAGCAGAATGGAAATAGCTATGAAGATGCGGCGATTAGCCAGCCAGTCGATCTTAACGTCTTTAAAAAATTGAATCATAATTACCAGTCAGCGCGATCGAGGCGTTTGACTCCACCACCCAGCGCTCCTGCACTCTAAATACTTAACGACTCCATTTTCCGCTTGCGACTCAGCTCCCACATGAAAATCGTCTTAGACACGTAGACCGCCGAGAAGAGGTTTATCAACAGGCCGATAACCAGCGTCACTGCGAATCCGCGCAGCGGGCCGGTACCAAACACAAACAGGAACAACGACGAGATTATGGTGGTGACGTGCGTATCAATGATGGTTACGAAGGCCCGTGCGAATCCCTGCTCGATAGCCGAGGCGATAGTCTTGCCCGTCCTCAGTTCTTCACGTATGCGCTCGAAGATCAGCACATTAGAATCTACGGCCATGCCGATAGTCAGGATGATTCCGGCAATTCCCGGAAGGGTCAGTGTTGCCTGGAAAAGTATCAACCCGGCCAGCATCAAAATCATGTTGAGCATCAACGCCACGACGGCGTTCACGCCCGCGCCGCGGTAATAAACAAGCATGAAGACTACGACCAGCATCAACCCTACTACGGAAGCGCGCACGCCCGAGCGTATGGAATCGGCCCCGAGGCTTGGTCCAACAGTTCGCTCTTCCATGTATTCAATCGGCGCCGGCAAAGCTCCGGATCTCAGAGTCAACGCCAAATCGTCTGCCGATTCTTTCGTGAAGCTGCCGGAAATTTCACCCTGATCGGAGATTTGCGACTTGATATACGCGATCGATTTGACTTCGTCGTTCAATACCACGCCCATATATTGATCGATGTTGGCGCCGGTCCAGGTCCCGAATTTATCGGCGCCGGAAGGCTTGAGGGCAAACGAAATTTGATAACTGTCGGACCCGGCGCGCGATTGCGTCGCGGCAGCGTTGCGAAGTTCACTACCATCGACCACTGCCGGCGATTCAACTACGACCCACTTTTTCTGTTTCGCTTCGTCCGGGCTGGGCTGGCTGCCTGCAACCGTCGGCTCAGTTCGTTCCGCGTACGGCAACACCCGACGATTTGTCGGCACCGTGCCGCCAAGCGACGCCTTAGCCTCTTCCTCAGTGTTGTAAGTTTGCACCGCCGACTGAGTTCGGGGAGGACTGACGACATGAACCAACTCGAGCTTCGACTCGGCTTTGAGAAGTTGCTTCACGCGTTCGGGATCATGTATCCCGGGCATCTGCACCAAAATTTGATGTGAACTCTGCGAGCCGTGTCGCTGCACCAGTGGCTCCGCAACTCCCACCGCATCCAGCCGGCTCTCGATAATTCGTTTGGCTTGTTCGGTAGCTTGCTCGGCAAGTCTGGCCTGCGCTGAAGGAGGCAGCGTCCAGACGATCGTGTTACCGCTGATTGAAGAGGTCCAATCCGATAGATCTATCTTCTTCTTTACCGCTTCTTCAATTTCTGAAAGCTTGGTTGGGTCAGTGGCCTCGAGCGTAATGCGATAGCTTCCACCCGCGACTTCAGGTTTCACTTCCTTCAGCGGTAAGCCGGCGTCTTTGGCCGCCTTTTCGATCGCGACGGCATCAGCCAGCGTTAGATTCTTGAGTACCTCATCCGTCTTAACGCGCATCACCAGATGCGATCCACCCTTGAGATCGAGCCCCAGGTGAATATTCGACGCGAGGGTAGCCTTGATGCCGGACCAGGTGAAATCGTGAAGCGTAGGACGACGACGTGGGCCGATGACTGTGTAAATGCCTGCGAGGGTAATAAGGACGATAATGACTGTACGCTGAACGAGGTTCTTCTTTTTCATCACAAAGAATTCTTCACTGTCAATAAAGCGAGGCCGCTATTTCTTCTCTTCCTCTTGAATGCCGGCAACTGCAGACCGGGCGATCTCGAGTATCGACTTCTCACCACTCCTAATCATGAAACTCGTGTCTCGCACGCTGGTGATGGTTCCGATTACGCCGCCAGTCGTGACCACCCGGTCGCCCGTCTTCAGTTGAGAAATGGTCTCTTGCAGTTCCCGCTGCCTTTTCTGTTGCGGCCGGATCAAGAGCATGTAGAAGACGCCTATGATCAGGAGCATCGGGACCAGCCCGCCGAGTGCCCCAAGGCCGCCCTGAAATATCAGAAGTAAAAGTGCCATCAAGTTATTTTAGTCGCCTTTTGAGTAAACTCTAATTGTCCGGAACGCTTCCGCTTCAATTCACACTTAAGTACTGCTGAGCGCTTTATCTGCTTCGTTTGCGTTCAGCCGCTCGGCGAACTCTCGTCGAAATTTGGTGAAATCGCCAGACCGGATAGATTGCCTGACGCGTCGCATAGTGTCAAGGAAGAAGGCCAAATTGTGGTGCGTCAACAGTACACTCGCGAGCATTTCGCCCGACATATAAAGGTG
>DASYMB010000245.1:0-5893 GCA_036009285.1 Pyrinomonadaceae bacterium
CTCAAGCACAGCAGCTCAACCGATGTCGTTGACTCCATGGTGAAGCTCGCCGCCTTTTATGCGAAAGACTCGAGCCGATACAAGGAGGCAGCAGAGCTCTATGAACAGGCCCTCACGGCTGCCGGCGATGACGACTGGCAATATCCGAACTTAATACACTATTCGCTCGGACAGCTTTATCTTAAGAACGATCCTGTGAAACGTGGGAAGCAGATCCAGGCGCGCCTCGACCTGTTAGCCAGCTTCTTTAAAAAGCTCACTGATAAGACGGACCCGCGGCCGAAAGCTCCCATCACTTTGGTGTCCGAATATCTCAATGCGATTGAGGCCAGCGCGTTCGTCCAATCCAGAGTCAACAAGAGTGACGTCGAGGCCGAGACTGTTTACAGGAAGGTGTTCGCAGCATCCGACTACATCACGCGCGAAGTCTACAACGTGAAGGTGTTGGAGACTTATGCTTCAACGCTCGACCACTACCAGACCCTGCTGAATAAGCTGAAAAACTCTGCCGATGCCGCGAAGGCTGCGGAGCTCGGGAAAGTGGTCCACTCTAAACTTGAGAAGCTGCGGCAAGCCGATGAGATCACCAGGCAGCAAAGCAACCAACAGATACCGCAAAGCCAAACGCAATCGACGTCACCTTAGTAAACAGACAAAGCAGTGATGAGGTGGAACGACTGGTTTTCTGAAGCACGGTAGGGGCACGGCCTGTCGTGCCCCTTACAACCTAAACCCCACTTTCCTGCCGGAGTTAGATCCAACTTCTTCTTTACACCCACTTCGATTTCGGATACAAAGCCTCGCTAGTGCATCTCTCCGGTTATCTAATCTGCACGCCCTGAGCGTTAGAACTCTAATCCAAATTCACGGAGTACGAAGAACGTTATGGCACCAATGGAACGCGGACTCGCAAGCACGGCCCAACCCAGGACTTCTTTTTTTGGCGGACATCCGCGCGGCCTGGCGACCCTATTCTTCACCGAACTGTGGGAACGTTTTAGTTACTATGGCATGCGCGCGATCCTAACGCTCTACATGGTAGCGCCGGTGGCGCAGGGTGGGCTGGGCTTCAACGTCAAACACGCAGCCTCGGTTTATGGAACCTACACCATGTCGGTTTATCTCACCGGGCTTCCGGGAGGAATGCTCGCCGATCGCCTGTTGGGCGCAAGGCTCGCCGTCTTGCTGGGCGGCATCGTGATCGCCTGTGGACACTTTTCGATGGTCTTCCATTCCATCACTTTCTTCTATCTTGGTATGGTGCTGATTGCTCTTGGCACTGGCTTACTCAAACCAAACATCAGCGCGATGGTCGGAAGTCTCTACGGCAAAGACGACCCGCGGCGCGATAGTGGCTTTTCGATCTTTTACATGGGAATAAATGTCGGCGCCGTGCTCGCGCCGCTTGTTTGTGGCTACCTCGCGCAGGGTGAAAGTTTCAAAGCGTTCGTCGCGCGGATGGGCTTCGACGTTTCCACGAGTTGGCACTGGGGATTCGGCGCCGCGGGAGTTGGGATGTGCCTCGGGCTCGTCATCTATGTGCTGAATCGCAACCGACTTCCTCAGGTGGACCGGACCGCACTCGATAAAACAAATGAAGAACTGGAAACCTTGGTCACTGAAACTGAGGCTGCACCTGGCCCGGATCAAAAACGTTGGCATCCGGTTGTTGCAGTCGTGCTAAGTATTGTTCCCGGCCTGGGCCATATGTACAAAGGACAGATGGGCGCCGGGCTCTCATGGCTTTTCGCGTTTATTGTGTCGGGTGTGCTCGCCTGGTTTTGGTACCTCGCAGGCGGTGGGGCCCTATTGACTGTCGCGATAGTCGGCATTGTTATCGCCGCCGCTGTATCCGCGGCCCGCCGGCCCAAAGCCGGTACACAGTTGACTCCCGGAGAGTGGAAACGAGTCGGCGCAATCTTCGTCTTCTTCCTGTTCACTATACTTTTCTGGGCCGCTTATGAGCAGAAGGGCGCCAGCCTGAATCTTTTTGCGAAGGACTTGGTGCGCACGGAAGCGTTTGGAATGAGGTTCCCTTCGAGTTGGTTGCAGTCGTGCACCCCGGCGTTTGTAATCTTACTCGCACCGCTCTTCTCGATGCTTTGGCTGCGCCTCGGTAAGCGGCAACCTTCGAGTCCGGTCAAGTTCACCCTGGGCCTATTGTTCATAGGCCTTGCATATTGTTTGCTTGTTCCCGCCGCGTGGATGACAGCTTACGGCCGCATCAGTCCGCTGTGGCTTGTCGGTCTCTACTTTCTCGAGGTGGTGGGCGAGATGTGTTTGAGTCCGGTGGGACTGAGCACCGTTACAAAACTTGCTCCGGTAAAGCTGGTGGGAATCATGATGGGCGTTTGGTTTCTTGCGGCTGCTTTCGGGAGCAAACTCGCCGGCTATCTCTCCGGCTTTTATGTTCCACAAGCGGGCACGCTCGTCAAACTCTACGGCAGCATCGCCCTCGGCCTGCTGATCTCAGCCGGCTTGCTCGCACTGCTGACACCGAAAGTTAAGAAGTTGATGGGAACCGTTAACTAGATGTCAGAACCACCTGCGGTAGCGGGTGGGCAACGCCCTCGCTCGCTGCTCGCCTGGGGAGGTGCCGGCCCAACCCGCTACCACAGGTGGTTCTGACAGGCGCGAAGGTGAGATAATCGGCGCACCAAACTTTCACCCGAAGAAAGCTCCAAAAGTCATGAGCACTGCGATTGAAGAAACCGAAGAACTTCCCGAGCAAACCACCAGCAAGTGGGTCTACCTCTTCGAAGAAGGAAGTGGAGATGACAAGTCGCTGCTCGGAGGCAAGGGCGCGGGCCTTTGCGAGATGACGCGCGCGGGGTTGCCCGTGCCTCCCGGACTCGTCGTCACCACTGAAGCATGCAACGCGTTTTTTGATAACGACAAAAACTTTCCTGAAGGCATGTGGGACCAGGTCAAAGAAGGCCTGAAGAAGATTGAAGAGAAGGTTGGCAAGAAATTCGGCGATCCTCGAAACCCGCTGCTTGTTTCCGTTCGTTCGGGCGCGGCCTTTTCGATGCCGGGAATGATGGACACCGTGCTCAACCTCGGCCTGAATGAAGAGACGGTTCAGGGTTTGGCCGCGCAAACCGGCGACCTGCGTTTCGCCCTCGACGCTTATCGCCGCTTTGCTTCACTGTTCGGCGAGATCGTCATGGGTGTGGCCCATGAAAAGTTTGAGCGCGTGATGGATCGCTACAAGTCGCAGACCTCCGGCGGCCGCGACACGGATCTGAAGCCCGAACATCTACGCGACATCATCGCTGCCGAGAAGCAGATCATCGTCGCTGAGCAACACGCAATTCCTGAGGATCCTTACGAACAACTGCGCGTCGCCGTCGCTGCCGTGTTCAATTCATGGATGGGCCGCCGCGCGATCGACTATCGTCGCGTCAATCGTATTCCCGATTCACTTGGCACCGCCGTCAATGTGCAGGCCATGGTCTTTGGCAACATGGGAGAAGGCAGCGGCACCGGCGTGGCTTTCACGCGCAATCCTTCGACGGGCAAGAAGGAGCTTTACGGTGAATATTTGCTGAACGCGCAGGGCGAAGACGTGGTCGCCGGTACGCGTACGCCAAATCCGATCAGTCAACTAAAGAAGGAACTGCCGACTGTCTACGAAGAGTTTGCGTCGATCACTGGTCTGCTGGAAAAGCACTACCACGACATGCAGGACTGCGAATTCACGATCGAGCGCGGCAAGCTTTGGATGCTGCAAACGCGCACCGGAAAGCGCAGCGGCGCCGCGGCAGTGCGCGTGGCTGTGGAAATGGTTAGCGAGAAACTAATCGATCGCGCCACCGCGGTTCAGCGCGTTACGCCCGAACAACTCGATCAGCTTTTGCATCCGACGGTCGATCCTAAAACCAAGGCGCCGGTGTTGGCAACTGGGTTGCCCGCGAGTCCCGGCGCGGCCCAGGGTCAGGTCGTGTTCAGTCCCGATGAGGCGGAAGAGTTGGCGCGCGAGAACGCCAAAGTAATTTTAGTGCGTCAGGAAACCAGTCCTGATGATTACCACGGCATGGTGGCAGCGCAGGCGATTGTGACTGCGCGCGGCGGCATGACCAGCCACGCCGCTGTCGTCGCGCGCGGGATGGGCAAGCCGTGCGTTTGCGGAGCGAACTCTCTCGACATTGATTACGGTCAACAACAGTTCACTGTCGATGGTACGGTCGTAACCAAGGGCGAGTGGATCACCGTCGACGGGTCGACCGGCCGCGTGTTTCTCGGGCAAGTGCCGACTGTGCAACCATCGCTAGGTCCCGAGTTTCACGAGTTGATGCTATGGGCTGATAAGTTTCGGCGGTTGCGCGTGCGTGCAAATGCCGACACCCCTCGCGATGCGAAGGTCGCCCGACAATTTGGGGCCGAGGGCATCGGCTTATGTCGTACCGAGCACATGTTCTTTGGCGATCAGCGGCTGGCGGCAATGCGCGAAATGATTCTGGCGGACGGCGTGGGCGCGCGCGAGAAGGCGCTGGAAAAATTGTTGCCGCTGCAGCGCGGCGATTTTGTCGGCATCTTCCGCGAGATGTTTGGGCTCCCGGTAACAATCCGCCTGCTCGATCCGCCGCTGCATGAGTTTCTTCCGAACGCCGAAGAGCTGATGAGCGAACTCAGCGAACTAAAAATGGCCGTCCGGTTGGCAACCACCATGAGCGACATGGACCGGTTGCTGGACGATATTGACGAGAAGCGCCGGCTGCTCAAGCAAGTTAATCGAATTCGCGAAGCCAACCCGATGCTGGGATTCCGCGGCTGCCGTTTAGGTCTGGTGTTTCCCGAGGTGACCCGCATGCAGTGTCGCGCGATCTTCGAAGCAGCCTGCCTGGTCCAGGGCGAGAAGAAAAAAACTGAGTTGGAAATCATGGTGCCGCTGGTTTCACTCAGCGAGGAGCTGCATCAGCAACGCGACGTGATCGACGAGGTGGCGCGGCAGGTGATGGGTGAGAATGGAATGACGATCGAGTATCTGGTCGGCACAATGATCGAGTTGCCCCGTGCGGCATTGATGGCCCATAACATCGCGGCCCACGCCGACTTCTTTTCCTTTGGCACTAACGACCTGACGCAAACAACCTTCGGTCTGAGCCGCGACGACTCGAGCCGCTTCTTGCCCAACTATGTGGAGCGCAAGATTATGCCTGACGATCCTTTTCAGGTGCTCGATCGCGAGGGCGTGGGCCAACTGGTTCGTTTGGGCACGGAACGCGGCCGCAGTGTGAAGCCTGATCTCAAGGTGGGAATTTGCGGCGAACACGGCGGCGATCCGAGCTCTATCGCTTTCTGTAACGAGATTGGTCTGAACTACGTTAGCTGCTCGCCGTTTCGCGTGCCCGTTGCGCGCCTGGCCGCTGCGCAAGCTGCACTTGCGGCAGCCGCCGAAGCGAAGTCCGAAGCCGCGCCGAAGTAGGATCGGCATTCCCGCCTGTCCCTGTAAGTGAGAGATAATTCTGAAACCTGCATGGGCAATTTACGATGGGCGTCGTGCCTGTCTTGTAACTCGGAAACGGACAGACAGGAATGTCTGTCCTACTTAAGAAGGAGTCATCATGAGAAAGTATGTTTTTCTTTTCGCTCTCCTGGTTGTTACGACTGTGGCCGTGAAGGCCGTCTCTCCCGGAGACGTTCCCGCCGCCGGGACCGTAGCACCTACTTTCAAACTAACTACCAACGAGGGGAAAGAAGCGAGCCTTTCGGATTACAAAGGGAAATGGGTAGTGCTCTATTTCTACCCGAAGGATTTCACCAGCGGTTGCACACTTGAAGCGCACAACTTTCAGCGTGATCTCGATAAGTATAAGAAAATGCATGCGGTAATTCTTGGCGTGAGTGTGGATACGGCCGAATCGCACAAGAGTTTCTGCGCCAAAGAAGG